>NZ_FAOZ01000003.1:300000-529502 GCF_001536285.1 Parafrankia irregularis
TGACGCGGCGCTAGGCCGCGGGCAGGCCGAGGCCTGCGGCCAGCGTCGGCCATGACCGGACGAGCTGGCGGTCCCAGTACTTCCAGCTGTGCGTGCCGTTGCCGTAGAAGTCCGTCACCACCGGCAGTCGCCCCGCGTTCGCGGCTCGCATGAACGCCTGGCCGTTGTTGTTGGTGGCCATCTCGAAGGGGTCCGAGTCCGCGCCGGCGTAGTCCAGTGGGCCTGGGGTGCCGTTGCCGGAGGAGACGTAGAGGTTGATCCCGCGCAGCCTGGTGATCAGGTCGGCGGGGTTTCGCCTCGCCCAGACCGCCAGGAACAGCACCGGATCCCCCCACATGGCCCAGGAGAGCTGCCCTTCCCGCACCAGCAGGCCCTGGATCAGCCCCGAGGAGAGGAAACCGATGCTGTCGAGCACACCGCTGTAGGACGCGGCGGCACCGTAGGCCCCGGGGTGCAGCGCGGAGAGCGCGAACGCCGCGTACCCGCCGACCGACGCGCCGGCGATGGCGGCCCGGCCGGAGGCGCGGTAGCCCCGCTGGAGGATCTGCGGGAGCTCGGTGGCCAGGAAGGTGTCGTAGCCCCAGCCCTTGCGCAGCACGCCGATGTTGAGCCAGTTCGTCCCGAAGCCGGCGGAGCCGTCGCTGGGCATGACGACCAGCGCCTGCTTGTCCGCGGCGAAGGAGCGGATGTTGGTGAACACCGACCAGGACTGGTAGTCCGCCTTCTCGCAGCAGCCGTGGATGAGATACAGGGACGGCCAGGTCTGCGCCGGGCTGCCCGCCCAGCCGGCGGGCAGGATCACCCGCACCGGGGCCGCACCGTTCAGCGCCGGCGAGACGATCATGAGGTCGACGGTGCGGTCGTCCACCCGTGACTCGTAGGCGACGTACGCACCGTCGTCCGCCATCGCCGCCACCGAACCGACGACCGGGACGGTTCCCGCGTTCGGAACGCCCAGGGTGGCGGTCGCGGGCACCAGGTTGGTGAGCGTGTTGAGGCCGCCGTTCACGCTGCGGTTCACCTGGGTCAGCGGCGCCACGGCCGATCCCGGCACCCGTGCGGCCAGGCTGGCCGCGCTGACGCGGGTGGTGGACGCCCGCGTCGAGAGCGCGACCGTTTCCGCTCCCGGCCCGGTCTGCCCGGCCGGCCCGACGGCGGGCAGCCCGAGAGCCAGGCCGCCCGCGGCCAGCACCAGGAAACCGGCGAGCAGCCGGGTCGGGATGCCAAGGCGTCCGCCGCCCGATCGTCGTCCCGACGCGCCTGTACCGTCCGGGTGCCGCATCGGCGATCCCGGCCCGTCCGAGCTCCTTCTCGGCGACGTTAATCGCCGCCGGCGGCGGTCGCGGGGCGGGTCCGTCGGGCGGTTGCCGTCGGTGTGCTCTGTCGGGCTGGTCCCGGTTGTCTCGGGCCCTGCCACCGGTGTCGTGTCCATCTCGTTGCTTTCTCCCACGGCCCGCTACAGGGGCATGTTGTTGTGTTTTCCGACCTGCTGGACCGAGCGTTTACCCCGCAGGGACCGCAGCCCCGCACGGATCCGCGCCCGGGTCTCACAGGGCTGGATGACGGCGTCGATGAACCCGCGCTCGGCGGCCGCATAGGGTGACAGCGCGGTGCGCTCGTAGTCGGCGGTCAGCCGAGCACGCAGTTGATCCGCCTCCGGGCCGGTCCCGGCGGCCCGCAGCTCCCTGCGGTGCAGGACCTCCACCGCACCGGTGGCACCCATCACCGCGATCTCGGCGCTCGGCCAGGCCAGGTTGATGTCCGCGCCGAGGTGCTTGGACCCCATCACCGCGTAGCCGCCGCCGTAGGCCTTGCGCAGCACGACGGTGACCATCGGCACGGTCGCCTCACCGTAGGCGAACAGGAGCTTGGCGCCGCGACGGATGATGCCGCGCCGCTCCTGGTCGAGCCCGGGCAGGTAGCCGGGGACGTCGACGAACGTCAGGATCGGAATGTTGAACGCGTCGCAGAAACGGACGAAACGGGCGGCCTTCTCGGAGGCGTCGATGTCGAGGACACCCGCGCTCACCGCCGACTGGTTCGCGACCACCCCGACCGACTCTCCGTCGACCCGGCCGAGTCCGCACACGATGTTCCCGGCGAACAGCTCCTGGAACTCCAGCAGGTCACCGTCGTCCAGCACCACGTCGAGAACCTTGCGGACGTCCAGGAGCCCACCGGCGGAGTCGGGGACCAGCCGGTCGAGGGCACGGTCCGCGTCGGTCAGGTCGTCCCGGCCGGACCTGCCAGAGCCGCCGGAGCGGGGGTAGGAGGGCGGCGTGCTCAGCGCGTTGTCCGGCAGGAAGCCCAGCAGGCACTGCACCCAGTCGAGGGCGTCGGCCTCGTCGGTCGCCACGTAGTGCGCCGTCCCGGCGGCGGCGTTGTGGCGCGCCCCGCCGAGCTCCTCGAGGGTGACGTCCTCCCCGGTCACCGAACGCACGACGTCCGGCCCCGTGACGAACATGTGGGACGTCTCGTCCACCATCACCGTCACGTCGGTGAGAGCGGGTGAGTAGGCCGCACCACCCGCGCACGAGCCCATGATCATCGAGATCTGCGGGATGACCCCCGAGGCCTGGATGTTGAGCCGGCCGTACTCCGCGTACCGCGCCAGCGCCGTGACACCCTCCTGGATGCGCGCCCCGCCGGAGTCGTTGATGCCGATGATCGGGCAGCCGACCCGCATCGCCAGCTCCATCACCTTGATGATCTTCTCGCCGAACGCCTCGCCCAGGCTGCCGCCGAAGACACTGACGTCCTGGGAGAACACGCACACCGGCCGGCCACCGATCTGGCCGTGGCCGCAGACCAGCCCGTCGCCGTACGGGCGGGCGGCCTCCGCGCCGGCACCGCCACCGCTGCCGCCGCCGCCGTCAGCCCGGCTGCGGACGAGGGTGTCGAGCTCGGTGAAGGTGCCCGGATCACACAGGGCCTCGATGCGCTCCCGTGCGCTCATCCGGCCCTCGGCCCGCCGCCGGGCGAGGGTGCGGGGCGACCCGCCGGCGGCGGCGAGCGCCAGCCGGCGGTCGAGCTCCTTGCCGCTCACGGCCGTCGCCCGCGTCACCGGGTGCCCCGCTGCTCCGGCACGGACGCCGAACCGAACGCCCCGCCAGGCCCTCGTGGATCAGCCCTGTCCGTCCCGCCAGGCCCGCCCGCCCCGTCCGGCACCGGAGCCGGGGTTGGGGTTGGGGTTGGGGCGAGCAGCCGCGACAGGTGCCGGGCGATCACGTCGACGTTCGGGCGGTCGATCAGTGAGGTGTGGTCACCGGGAACCGTGACGATCTCCAGGTTCGGCACCGTCGCCGCCCAGCCCAGGTCGGCGTCGTCACGCAGGTAGCGGGGGTCGAGCGCGACCGTCACCTGGTGGGGCGAGGCCGCTCGGTAGAGCACCGTGCGTCCGTCGTAGCGGCGCGGCTGGTAGTTCTCGGCGATCCGCGCGTCGAGGTAGGAGGTGCGCTGGTGGTGCAGCACACCGGGGGTCATGGCGATGTCGGAGGCGGCGAGGATCTCGAAGATCCGTTCGACCTGCTCGGCGTCGTCGGCACCGGCCAGCTCGTCGTAGGGCAGGTCGAGGTCCACGCCGTAGACCTCGCGCAGGTAGTCGACGAACCGCCCGAAGCGGGTCAGGAGCTGATCCGTGGCGGACAGCCCGGCCGGTGCCGGCAACGGCAGAATCGTGTCGATCATCAGGACGACCTCGACCTCGCCGCCCGCCGCGACGATCTGGTGCGCGACCTCCTGCGCGAGCAGGCCACCGAAGGACCACCCACCCAGCCGGTACGGCCCCGCGGGAGCGATCTTCCGGATCATGGAATGATAGGCGGCGGCCTTGCGCTCCACCTGCCCGATGTCGTCGAGCCGCTCCAGGCCGAACACGGGCACCCGCGGATCCAGCAGCCGCACGAGCGGCTCGTACACGGCGGTCGGACCGCCCGCCGGATGGAACAGGAACAGCGGCGGCTGCGAACCGGCACCGCGCAGCACGCGCACGCCGGCCCCCGCGTTGCCCATCAGACGGTCCCGGATCACCTCGGCGAGAGCTTCGATCGTGCGCGCCCCCGCAAGCTCCGCGCGCTCCCGCGCGTCGGCACGGGTGGCCCCGTCACCGAGACGTTCGGCGACCAGCCCGAGGAAGCGTTCGGTCTCGACCGGGCCGAGAACCGTGGCCAGATCGTCGGTCACCCCGATCGGCTCCGTCGTGACCGTCGCCGCGAGCAACGCCACCAGCCACCGCTCCGCCGGCTCCCGGGCAGCCATCGGCATTCCCCGGCCCGAGACCTCCCCGGTAACCGCGGCGGTCTGCGCCGGCACCGCTCCCGCCGCCGGCACCGCTCCCGCCGCCGGCACGGCCCCCGCCGAACCGGGCCGCGCCTGCGTGGATCCTGTCGGCGACCTCCCATCGGGCGCGGAGTCCGACGCCAGGCCGAGGGCCTCCACCAGGTGTGCCTGGAGATCACCGAGGCTGGCGCCGCGCAGCAGCAGACGGACCGGAAGCGGCAGGCCGAAGTCGTGCTCGACGGCGTTGCGTGCCCGCATCGCCATCAGCGAGTCGAACCCGAGCTCCGTCAGCGGGACGTCGGCATCCACCTGCTGCGGTTCCAGACCCATGATCCCCGCGACGCGGCTGCGCAGCCGATCCGCGATCACGGCCCGGGCCCGCGCCGGCGGCAGGTCCGCCAGCGCCGTGACGCCGGGCCAGGAGTCGTCCTGCGCACCCGGATCGGCGCCGAGCACGTCGGCGAAGAAGGCGAGATCAGCGAGGCCGGGCAGCAACGCCAGCGCACGGGCCGGCGAGAGCCGCACCACCCCGGTGTGGGCCCGGCCGGTGGCGACCACCGTCTCCAGGGCCTCCATCGCCGTCGTCGGCACCAGCGGTTCGAGCAGCGCGTTCGTGACCCCGGCGGCGCCCCCGACCTGGGCCCAGGCACCCCAGTTGATGCTCGTCGCCGGCAGGCCGCTCCGGCGGCGCAGTGCGACCAGCGCGTCGAGCCAGGCGTTCGCGGTCGCGTACGAGGCCTGCCCGGGCGAGCCGAGCAGCGCCGCCGCCGAGGAGTAGACCAGCCACCAGTCCAGTTCCGTACCGGTCTGCGCGGCCAGCCGCGCGGTGGCCACGTGCAGGTTCCAGCCGCCGACGACCTTCGGACGCCAGACGGCGGCCAGCGCGGCCGGATCCAGGTCCAGGACCGACTGGTCCGCCAGGGCTCCCGCCGCGTGCGCGACGCCCCGCAGCACCAGATCACCGGCCGTGGCCTCGGTCAGCAGCCGTGCCGCGGTCTCCGGCAGCGCGATGTCACCGGTGACGATGACGATGTCGCACCCACCGCCGCCGGTGATCTCCCCGGACGTGCCAGACGTGCCGGACGTGCCGGACGTGCCAGACGTGCCGGACGTGCCAGACGTGCCGGACGCGGCGGCTTCGGCAGGTTCGGCGAGTTCGCCGGCGGCGGTGGCGGGCTGCGGAACGGGCCCGGCGTCGTTCGCGACCCGGGCCAGCCCGAGGCCCGGGATCATCCGCCATCCGGGCGGTGCCGCGCCGGCCTGATCCTGTTCCCGGGGCAGAGTCCGCCCGTTCAGAACGACCCTGGAGGCCCCGCCGTCCACCAGCCGACGGGCCAGCAGCAGGCCCAGCCCGCCGAGCCCACCCGTGACGATGTAGGAACCCGGCCGCACCAGCGGCACCGCGGCCGCCTCCACCGGCCCAGCAGGGGACGCGGAGCCGCCTGGCTCCTCGGCGACGCGTGTCAGCCGGGCGGCGAACCGGCGCCCGTCACGCCAGGCCACCTCGTCGTCGGCCGCGTCGGAGATGATCTCCACCGCGACCGGCGCGAGCGCCGCGGCCTCGTCGTCCTCCCCGGTGCCGGCGGCGGTGCCGGGGGCTGTGCCGGCGGCGAGATCGAGGTCGAGCAGCGTCGTCCGCAGGAACGGATGCTCCAGCGCCAGCACACGGACCAGGCCACGCAGCGCCGCCTGGGAGGGCACGGGCAGGTCCCCGTCGGCGACCGCGGCCGCCCCACGGGTGACGATCCACAGCCGGGGCGGATGCTGGGTGCCGTGGCGGACCAGCGTCCTCGCCAACGCGGCCACGGCCGCGGTCAGCTCGGCGCCGGCCATCGGGTCCGTTCCGGCGGGAAGGCCCACCGGCGCGGGTTCCGGGCGCCCCCCGAGGGAGGCCTCGTCGTCGCCGGAGGCCGGCGCCGGCGCGACGACCAGCACGACTCCCCGCACCTGCCCGGAGCCGACCAGGGTGGCGATGCGTCCCTCATCGGTCGTGCTGAGCGCGACAACCCCGCCTGGTGAGCCGCTGCGCCGGTCGAGGAGCGCAGCCACCGCGTCCCGGTCCCCGGAGTCGTCGGTGCCTGGCCTGGGCGCGGAGAGAACCAGCAGACGCGGCTGGGAAGCGGTCGCCGACGGCTGGTCCGGCCGGTCCGGCTGAGCGGACTGGACGGACTGGCCCGGCAGCGCCGGCTCGCCCTGCACCGGCAGCGGCGGAAGCGGAGCCTGCGTCCAGCCTGCCTCATAGAGCAGCGCGGACACCGGGACCGGAACGGCGCTCGCCTCCACCGGGCGCAGGACCACGTCCCGGGCGACGAGCAACGGCGTTCCGTCGTCCGCCGACAGCCGTACCTGGCCGATCAGGCCGTCCTCGTCGTCGCCGCCCGCGGCGGCCGGGGTGAGCAGCGCCGTGGCGTGCCCGCTCGTGATCGGCCGGCCCTGCGGCCCGCCTGAGCGCGGGTCGAGCACGGTCAGCTCGCCGATACGCACCGGCAGGTGCAGCGGCACGCCACCGGCGGTGGCCTCGGGCCACAGGCCGACGGCGGCGACGCCCAGGGTCTGCAGGCAGAGGTCGCCCAGCGCCGGGTGGATCCGGTAGTGCGTATGAGGCTGCGCGGGCGCCGGCAGACTGACCCGCGCCGACGCCGACGCCGACACCGGTGCTCCGGCCGGTGGGCCCACCGGGTCCGGCGGGGCCGTCCCTTCCCCTGGGGAGGTCACCGGGCCGGACGTCACGCGTGCGTCTGTGACGCCGACGAACGCGGGGCCGTACCGGTGGCCGGCCGCCTGCAGCGCCCCGTAGAGGTCGACGGACCTGCCGGCGCCCGCCTCGTCGACGACGTCCTCGGAACGGCCGGCGTCGCCAGCGCTGCCGGCGAGGCCCGTGCTGGCGGCGTGCTCCGCGACCTGGTCCGGGGCATGTTCCGCTGGCTCCACCCGGATCCGGGCGGTGGCGTGGCGCACCCAGCGACCGCCGCCCGCCGTCCGCCGGGAGAAGATCTCGATCGTTCCCGAGGCGGCGCCGGGGCCGTCCTCCACCACGGACGTGGTGACGTCGGTGTGCGGGCCCAGGGGCAGCAGTTCGAGCAGTTCGAGGTCGGTGACGACCGGCCGGCCGCGCCCGAGCACCGCCGCGGCCGACAGGGCCATCTCCGCGAAGGCCGCACCCGGCAGCACGGCCACCCCGTGGACCGTGTGGTCCGCGAGCCACGGCAGCGCCTCCGTCCCGATGTCGGCCCGCCACACGTGCCGGCCCGACTCGGGGATCTCGATGTGCGCCCCCAGCAACGGGTGTCCCGGCGCGGTCCGTGAGGACACCGGGACCGGCGCGGCCCAGTGCCGGCGGTGCCGCCACGGCGCGGCCGGGACATCCACCAGCCTGGGCGTCACCGTCCCGGCCGACGCCGTCCCAGCCGACACCGAGCCAGTCGGCGCGGCATCTGTCGCCGGGGTGAGCAGGGCTTTCAGCGCGTCGCCGTCGCCGCCGAGCGCGAGCGCGGCCAGGTTCACGCGGAACTCGACCGTGTCGTCACGGTCACGCCGCAGGCTCGAGGCGACGTGGACACCGTTACCGGCCGTCTCGCGCAGGGCGCGCCCGGCGATCGGGTGCGGGGAGACTTCCAGGAAGCGGGTCGCCCCGTCCTCGAGGGCCGCCCGCACCGCGTGGACCGCCCGGACCGGGCGCCGGGCGTTGGCCGCCCAGTAGTCGGCATCGCAGGACGGCACCTCGCGCGGATCGTCCAGCACCGACCCGTACCAGGGGACGGCGGTCGGCGTGCCGCGGACCCACGCCAGCCGTGACCGCAGCTCGTCGAGGATGGGATCCACCGCCGGCGAGTGCCCGGCACCGCTCACCTTCATCGGCAGCGCCGTCCGCCCCCGTGCCTCGACCGCCGCGACCAGCCGGGTCACCTGGTCGGCGTCGCCGGCGACCGTGCATTGGCGCGGCGAGGAGTGCATCGCGATGTGGACGCCGGGCAGGTCGGCCGCCAGCTGCCCGAACTCGGTCTCGGTGAGCTCGACGACCGCCATGGCGCCGGCGCCGGCCGCCGCCACCGAGCCCAGCAGCCGAGCCCGGGTCGCGATGACCTCCAGGCCGCTTTCGACGTCCAGTGCGCCGGCGACGACCGAGGCCGCGACCTCGCCCATGGAGAAGCCGATGACCGCGGCCGGCCGCAGACCCGCCGAACGCCACAGCTGGGCGAGCGCCAGCTGCACCCCGAACAGGATGATCTGCCCGGACTCGACGCCGTCGACCGCGTCGCCGCGTTCGAGCAGGCCGCGCAGGGACAGACCGGTCCGCGCCACGAACGGCTTGTCGAGGTCCTCGACGGCCGCGGCGAAGGCCGGTTCGTCGGTCAGCAGTCGCCGGCCCATGCCCGCCCACTGCGAGCCGTATCCGCTGAAGACCCAGACCGACCCCGTGGACAGGTCCGGCCGCGCGGGCAGATCCGGTCTGGTGGGCAGGGCCGGTTGAGTGGGCAGGGCCAGCCCGGCGGGTTGGTGGCCGCGGGCCGGCCGTGTGAGCCTGGTCGTGCCGGGGGCGTCGGATTCGGCGGCGACCACCCTCAGCCGGGCGGCCAGTTCGTCGCCGTCCCGGCCGGCGACGGCCGCGCGGGCGGGAGCCGCCACGTCGAAGCGCCGTGCCAGCGTGAACGCGACGTCGTCCAGGTCGGCGGCCTGTCCATCCACCGTGGTGAGCCAGTCGGCCAGTGCCGCCGCGGTGCCGGCGAGCCGGTCGGCGGACGCCGCTGAGAGCGCCAACGTCCACGGGCCGCGGCGGGCTCCGCTGCCCGCGCGCCGCTCGGCACCCCGCTCGAGACGGAGGTCGGAACGGAGATCGGCGCCGCTGTCGGATCCGTCGCGGGTGCCGCCGTCACGGTCGCCGTGCTCCTCGAGGATCACGTGGGCGTTCGTGCCGCTGAAACCGAACGCGGACACACCGGCGCGGGCCCGGCCGCCGTAACGCGGCCAGGGCACCGGCTCGGTCACCACCCGCAGCGCGGACGCCTCGAACGGAATGCGCGGGTTCGGCGCCGCGAAGTGGACGGAGGGCGGGATCACTCCACGGTCCAGCGCCAGCGCGACCTTGATGACCCCGGCGATGCCCGCGGTGGCCTCAAGATGCCCGAGATTCGTCTTGACCGAACCGAGCAGCAGCGGCTCGCGCGGGTCACGGCCCGCACCCGCGCCGAGCACGGCCCGCAGTGCCGTCGCCTCGATCGGGTCGCCCAGCGGCGTGCCGGTCCCGTGCGCCTCGACATAGTCGACCGAGGTCGGCGTGATGCCGGTCGGCGCGTAGGCCGCCCGCAGCAGCGCCTCCTGTGCCGCCGGGTTCGGCGCGGTCAGCCCGTTCGAACGGCCGTCGGCGTTGACCGCGCTTCCGCGCACCACCGCCAGCACCCGGTCGCCATCACGCTCGGCGTCACGCAACCGCTTGAGCACGACGACTCCGCAGCCCTCGCCGCGCACGATCCCGTCGGCCGCGGCCGCGAAGGCCTTGCACCGCCCGTCGGCGGACAGCGCGCCGCCCGCGCCGAACGCGACGCTCACCGCCGGGGACAACAGCAGGCTCACCCCTGCGACGAGTGCGAGCGACGACTCGCCGGAGAGCAGGCTGGTGCGCGCCGCGTGCAGGGCCACCAGAGAGGACGAGCAGGCGGTGTCGATCGTCAGGCTCGGTCCCCACAGGTCCAGCAGGTAGGACAGCCGGCCCGCGATGATCGACGTCGCCGCGCCGGTCGAGGTCCAGCCCTCGACCCGCTGGGGGTCGGCGAAGGTCAGATGGGCGTACTCCGAGCTGGAGACACCGACGAAGACTCCGGTGGCGCTGCCTCGCAGCGAGGACGGCGGCAGCCCGGCATGCTGCAGCGCCTCCCAGGAGATCTCCAGCAGCAGGCGTTGCCGCGGGTCCATCAGCGCCGCCTCCGCGGGACTGATACCGAAGAACTCGGCGTCGAAGCCCGCCACGTCGCCGATGAACCCGCCGCGGCGCACCGCCTGGCTGACGTCCGCGTCGGCGTCGTCAGCGGCGCCGGCGACGGTTCGCACGACAGCGCCCGCGGCGAGGCCGGGAGTGCCGAGCACGCCGCTGTCGGCCTCGTCCCAGCGCCCCGGCGGCACCGTCGAGACGGCGTCGGTGCCCTGGGCCAGCAGCTCCCACAGCTCACCCGGCCGCGTCACCCCGTCGGGATGCCGCGGACCGCCCGGGAACCGGAACCCGACCCCGATGATGGCCAGCGCGTCATCCCCGACCGGATCATCGGAATCCGCGGCACCCACGGAATCGCGGGAGCCGAGGTCGGTGCCGGCCGGGTCCGAGTGCGCCCGGTCCGGGTCCACCAGGTCGGAGTCCGCGTTCACCGGGTCGGAGTCAGCTGCGGTGCCGGCTCCCGGGGCGGGGGCGGCCAGCCGTCGTGCCAGCGCGGCGAGCGTCGGATGCTGCCAGAGCAGCGTCGGCTCGAGCGCGGTGTCGAGCAGATCCTCCAGGTCGCTGGTCATCGCGACCGCGTCCCGTGACGACAGCCCGAGGTCCACCAGCGGCTGGTCGATGTCGATCTCGGCCGGATCGAGCCCGAGGCTCGCGGCGACCTGGTCGGAAAGCCAGCGCAGCAGGTCGGCTTCGCTCAGGGATGTGGCGGGGCTCGTGCCGTCCCCGGGCGCGTCGGTCACCGGGACGCACCGGTGACGGCGAACGCGCCGGCCAGGTAGCGCTCCCGGCAGGCGTGCCGGGCAATCTTGCCGCTGCTCGTGAGCGGGATCGTGCCCGGGCGGGTCAGTACGACCTCGCGTACCGCCACCCCGTGGCTCACGGCGACCGCGCCGCGGATCACCCCGGCCATTCTGGTCACCTCGGCCGGCTGGCCGGCGACCTCCGCGGTGATCTCCGCGGCCACCACGACGGCCTCGCCGTGGTCGGTGCTGACGGTGAACGCGGCCGAGCGGTTGGGCCGCACCGCCTCGTGGGCGGCTTCCACCGTCGCCTCGATGTCCTGCGGGTAGTGGTTGCGCCCGTCGATGACGATCAGGTCCTTCAACCGACCGGTGACGTACAGGGCACCCTCGTGGAGCATCCCGAGATCACCGGTGCGTAACCAGCCGTCGTCCTGCCAGCCGTCGGGCGACCAGCCTGCCGGCAGCGCCGCCGTGCGCTCACCGGCCGGCGCCGCGAGCCGCTGCCCGAAGGTCGCCTCGGTGCGGGCCGGCTGGTTGAAGTAGCCCCGGGCGACGTTCGGCCCGCGGACCCAGATCTCGCCGACGACATCGGGTGGGCAGAGCCGGCCCGCCTGCGGGTCGACCACGGCGACCCGTTGCCCGGCCGGCACGCCGCAGGACAGCAACGGGATGAGCCGCCGCTGCGGGGCGCCCTGTTCCGGGCCTTGTTCCGGACGTCTTTCCGGGTCCTGCCCCGGCTCCCGGCCTGGGCCGGGCCGGGCCGTCTGCTGCCGCCGCGGCCCCTGCTGCTGGGGGATGCCCGGCTGCGCCGGCCGCTCGGACTCGTCCACCGGCAGGGCACGCCCGGCGGCGAGCATCTCCGCGTCGAACCACACCGGTCGCTGCGGGCGCCCGCTGGCACCCCCGCACACGTAGACGGTCGCCTCGGCGAGGCCGTACGAGGGGCACAGCGCCTCTGGCCGCAGCCCCAGCGGGCCGAAGGTCGCCAGGAAGCGTTCGAGCGTGGCGGGCCGGACCGGCTCCGACCCGTTGCCCAGGACCCAGACGTCGTCCAGCCGCAGCCCTTCCCGCTCCTTCGGGCGGACCCGGTCGACCGCGAAGTCGAACGCGAAGTTCGGCGCCATGGCCACCGCGCCGCGGTTCTCGGCGAGATGACGCAGCCACCGGCCCGGGCGCTGCAGGAAGGCCACCGGGTCGAGCAGGACCGACCGGACACCGCCGGCCACGGTCCCGCCGACGACCAGCACGAGGCCCATGTCGTGGAACAGCGGCAGCCAGCTCACCACCGTGTTCCGAGCCGGATGGCAGCGGTAGCCGGCCATCGCCTGCGCGGTGTTCGCCACGATGTTGCCGTGGGTGACGAGCACGCCGGACGGGGTCCGTGTCGAACCGGAGGTGTACTGGATGTAGGCGACGTCGTCCAGGCGGGGCCGCGGGCCTGCCGGTGCCCAGCCGGGCGGCACCGGCAGCACCGGCGAAGCGGCCGGCTCGGCGGGTGCGGCAGCCGCGGCGGGCTCGCCGGGTCCGGCGGAGGGGGCACCTGGGCCGTCGATGACGCAGATCGCCACCGCCTGCGCACGTGTCTCGAGGTACGCGCGAACGGACGGCAGGACGGACGTCGTCGTGGCCACGCAGTTGGGTACGCAGTCGTCGAAGACGGCGGTCAGCCGGTCACTGTGGCCGATCAGGTCCGGTGGGAACAGCGGCACGGCGACGACCCCGGCCCGCAACGCGCCGAGGAAGGCGATGACGTAGCCGAGCCCCTGCGGGGAGAGGATGACCATCCGGCCGCCGGCCGGCACCGCCTGGGCTATCTGCCAGGCGGCGGCGCTCACCGCGGCGTCGAGCTGCCCGAAGGTGGTGGACGTCTCCACTCCCGACCGGTCGGTGCCGTAGTCCACGAAGCTCATCGCGATGTCGTCGGGGCGGGCCGCCGCCTGCTCCGACAGATGCTCGTCCAGGGTCCGCGCGCAGATCAGCGCCCCGGCTGCGTCCAGCGTGCCTTCGTCGCCGGGCACCGTGGCCGGACCGGGCCGTCTTTCGGAGGCTGCGGACGACGGCTGGGCCCGCCCCGCGGAGGATAAAGAGCTGTCAGGTTTCGACCCCATACTGTGCCCCATTTTCTCCAGCACGGAATCGTGTGGCACGCAAATTCAGTGGACCGAATTCACGCCGTTATCCACACAGTCCGGACATTCTTCGGCGATACTCCCACCCGACAACCGCAGCCGCACCTACACGAGCAACTGCCACGGCAGGGCGTCATTCGGTGACGCGCCACCCAGAATGTCCGACTCTGCCCTTTTAATCCTCGGTGCGACCCTCCAATTTTGGCGACTGCCCTATGTGGCCGGCCTCCAGTCGAGCCAAACAAGGGCCCCGAAAAACATTCACCCAACTAATCCACAACACGGACGGGTCTCGATAATTCGCCCGCAGGCGACACCCAACCCGCGCCACGCTTTATACAATTCCCCGGACGAAAGGTGTGCCGAGCGCCACGGGCTGGCGGGTGCGTCGCAGGACGAGCACCATCGCCAGCAGGGCCAGCAGGTACGGGGCGACGATCAGCAGCTGGCTGTTGAGCTGGACGCCGACCGCCGGCAATGCCAGCCGCAGCGCGTCCGCGAGGCCGAACAGCGCCACCCCGACGATCGTGCCGCGCAGCCGCCACGCACCGAAGATCACGGCCGCGATCACCAGGTAGCCCCGCCCCGCGGTCATGTTGTCGTTGAACGAACCGACCGCCCCGACCGCGAGGTGTGCCCCGCCCAGGCCCGCGAACAGCCCGCACCACAGCAGCGCCTGCCGCCGGCGCAGGTTCACCGCGATGCCGGTGACGTCCGCTCCCTGCGGGTTCTCACCGACCGCGCGCAGTTCCAGGCCCCACCTGGTCCGCTCGACGAGCCACCACGTCAGCGGGACGAGCCCGAGCAGCAGGTACACCGGCCAGCGCTGGACGAACAGCGGCTCGCCGACCAGCGGGATGTCACGCAGCACCGGGATGCTCACCTGGGCGACCTGGTGCCCGGTGAGCTCGAGGCTCTCGTTGAAGAAGCTGGTCGCGCCGAGGGCCAGCACGTTGAGGGTGAGCCCCACGATGAACGTGTTCACGACCAGCCGGTGCGACATGTTGCCGTGGATCAGGCCGAGCAGCAGGCCCGCAAGCGCGCCCACCACCAGCCCGAGCGTCGCCGAGCCGGTCGCCGACGAGGCTGCGACCGCGGTGAACGCACCTGTGATCATCATCGCCTCGATGGAGATGTTCATGGTGCCGGCCCGCTCCGCGAGGTACTCACCGCAGGCGGCGAACCCCAGCGGTGCCGCGAGCCGGATCGCGCTGGACAGGATCGTGGCGCCGTCGTCCAGGATCATCGGGCCCTCGCCATCGTCGATTCGGAGTTCGCGGCCACGGCCGGACGGCCCGCGGTGCCCGCCGCGGCCCGTCCGCGGCGGCGGTCGGCGGCGGCGCGCAGCAGCGCCAGCACGGCCGGGGGCAGCACGAAGGCGAGCACGAGCAGCGCCTGGGTGACGTCGATCAGATAGGCGGGCACGCCGGTCGAGGCGAGCACCCCGCCGCCGGACCGCAGCGCACCGAACACCAGCGCGGTGGCGACCGAGGCGACCGGGCTGTTGCGGGCGACCAGTGCGACCAGCAGACCGTCCCAGCCGTAGTTGTCCGACATCGCCGGCTGGAGCCGGTAGACCTCGCCCGCGAGCACCGCGCCGCCGGCCAGGCCGGAGAACCCTCCGGAGATCGCCAGCGCGAGCCCGCCGAAGGTGGCCGCACGTACCCCGGCGTGCCGCGCGGCGAGCGGGTTGAGTCCCAGCATCCGAACCTTGAAACCCCACCGGCTGCGGGCCAGCGCGACGCCGGTGACGACCGCGAGCACCACCGCGATGATCGCGCCCGCCCCGATACTGAGATCGGGATACTGCCCGATCGACGGCAGCCGGAAGGACGGGGCGAGCGCGTCGGACTGCGCCGCCACGATCGCGCCCGGCCGGCGGGTCTCCTGCAGCAGCGACGGGCTGCTCACGACGTAGCTCACCAGCTGCTGCGCCACGAAGATCATGAGCATCGTGCTGACGACGACGTCCACCCCGCGGCGGTAGTGCATCACCGCGGGCACCGCCGCCCAGGCCGCGCCGCCCAGCGCCGAGCCGAGCAGGGTCAGCGTCAGCACCAGCGCCGGCGGCCCCTGGGTACGCAGCCCGACGAACGCACCGACCATCGCGCCGACGAGGAGCTGGCCCTCCTGGCCGATGTTGAACACGCCCGCGCGGCTGCTGATGCACGCACCCACGGCCACCAGCAGCAACGGGGTCATCTCGACCAGTGTCTGGCTGATCGCACCGGGGCTCCCGACACTTCCGTCCAGCATCGAGGAGAACACCTCGGACGGTGAGCCGCCCGTCGTGGTGACCAGCAGCGCGGTCACACCGAGCGCCACGGCCACCGATGCCATCGTGCACACGGCGACGAGCAGCGGCGAGACGCCCGTGCTGGACGGTCTGAGCAGGGCCCGCGCGGCCCGGTCCACCGACCCGCGCAGCCCGTGGTCGCCGGTGCCGATGCCGGTGCCAGTGCCAGTGCCAGTGCCGGTGCCGGTGCCGGTGCCGGGCGCGGACGGCGGGCGGGCCGGAGCGTGGACGCTCATCGCGCCGGCCCGGTGAGCGCGGCACCGCCGACGAGCAGGCCCAGGCTTTCGGCGTCGGCGTCCTCGGGGGCGAGCTCGCCGGCCATCCGGCCGGCGGAGATCACCGCGATCCGGTCCGACAAGGCCATCACCTCCTCCAGTTCGGTCGACACGAGCAGGACCGCGACCCCGCGGGCCGCCGCTGCCCGCAGCTCGACGTACATCGACTCGATGGCACCGACGTCCAGCCCACGGGTGGGCTGGGCCGCGACCAGCACCGACGGTCGTCCCGCCAGCTCGCGGGCGAGCACGACCCGCTGCTGGTTGCCGCCGGACAGCGTCCGCAGCGGCGCGTCCAGCGAGGGGCAGGAGATGGCGAACCGTTCGGCGAGCTCGGCGGCGTGCCGCAGCTGCCGGCGCCGGCTGACCAGCATCCGGCCGCTGACCGGCGCGAGATCGGTGAGCACCAGGTTGTCTGCGACGCTCATGTCCAGCACGCAGCCGGAGCGGTGGCGGTCCTCGGAGATCACCCCGACTCCGGCAGCGTGCAGGGCACCGGGGCGACGCAGGTCGATGGGCCGGCCCCCGACCCGCACCTCGCCGGCAGCCGGGATGATCAGGCCGGACATCAGATCGCCGAGGGTGTGCTGCCCGTTGCCCTCCACCCCGTAGAGGCCGACGATCTCGCCGGGACGCAGGCTGAGCGTGAAGGCGTCCAGCAGGGCGCTCCCGGCAGGTGAACGCACCAGCACGCCGTCCAGCTCAAGCGCGGCCGCCTCGTCGGCGGCCGGCTGGCTGGTCCGCGTCCCGGCGGTGGCGGGGGCCGGCGGGACGCTGCGTGCCGTGGCCGGCGCCGTCGCCGCGGCTGTCGCCGGCGTCAGGCCGAGGGCGGCGGCCTCCTCGCCGAGCGCCACCTCCCGGCCGACCATCTCGCGGGCGAGCGTGGCCGCGTCGGTACCGGACGTCTCCCGTCGCGCGACCACCCGGCCCCGGCGCAGCACGGTGACCCGGTCGGTGGCGGTGAGGATCTCGGTCAGCTTGTGGCTGATCAGGACGACCGCCTTTGCCGCTCCCGCCCCCGCCCCCGCGCCAGCTCCCACTCCCGCTTCTGGACAGGCAGCCGCAGCCGGCGGGCCGTCGCCGGTGACCGCACGGCGCAGCACGGCGAACAGGTCCCGCGATTCGGCCAACGACAGAACCGAGGTGGGCTCGTCGAGAATGATCACATCAGGGTCCCGGCGCAGGCACTTGATGATCTCGACGCGCTGGCGCTGCCCGGCGGACAGCGTGTCGACCCGGGCGAGCGGATCCACGGCGATGCCGTACCGCTCGCCGATCCGCACCGTCTGGGCGCAGGCCTCCTCCCGCCGCAGTCGACCACCTCCGGCCCAGCGCCGCCCGGCCCGCATCCGCCCGGCCCACCGCCCGTCGCCCGGCAGCCGATCACCGCCGTCCCGTCCGCGACCGGCGCCCTGGCTGGCGGGCAGCCCGGCGAGACCGGCCGTCGCGTCCCCAAGAATGACGTTCTCCCAGACGGTCAGGGCGCCGACCAGGCTGAAGTGCTGGTGAACCATGCCGACACCGATACCGGCCGCGGCCCGCGGGTCCGTGACGTCGATCGGTTCGCCGTCCCGCAGGATCATGCCGGCATCCGGCCGGATCAGCCCGCTGAGCACCTTCATCAGGGTCGACTTGCCGGCCCCGTTCTCGCCGAGCAGCCCGTGGATCTCCCCGCGGCGCACGGCCAGGTCGATGCCGTCGCAGGCGACGACCTGGCCGTACCGCTTGGTGATGCCCCGCAGCTCGATGGCCGGGGCAGCCACCGAGACGTGGTCCGGGGCGTGGTGGGCCTGACGCGGGACGTGGTGGGTGTGGTCCGGGCCGGGAGCGGGCGCCGGGATGCGAACGGTCGCGGTCGCGGTGGGCCGGGAGGTATCGGTCATGCGCGGTCAGCTCCTCGGATGTCCTCGGTTCGGCGAAAGGTCTGCGGCCGCCGAGGGGGCTCAGCCGCCGAGCTTCGCGACCTCGTCGGCCGGGACGATGGCACCCGAACCGATGTCCGAGATGAACTTGTTGACCGCGGCGGTCTGCTCGTCCGTGCCGGCGCAGACCTTCACGGTCGGCACCGCGTCGACGCCCATCTTCCAGTGCCTGGTGACGCCCATCTTCAGCGTGCCGGCGGAGAAGTCCTTCAGCGCGGCCGCGAAGTAGTCACCGGGGCTGAAGATCGCTGAGATGGCGAACTTCGCGGTCGGGTCGGAGCAGCGGTCGGTACCGGGGGTCAGCGTCGGCACACCCGCATCGCTCGCGATCTTCGCCGCGGCGTCGGTCGCGCCGCCCAGGTACGGGTAGAACATCTTGACGCCCTGGTTGATCTGCGCCTGGGCGGCTTCCTGCCCCTTGGCCGCGTCGTCGAACGAACCGGTGTAGGTGGCGAGAACCTCCGCGTCCGGGATCACCTCGCGGATGCCGGCCTTGAACGCCTTGTAGGCGAGGACGGAGAAGTCCGCCTCCGGCCCGGTGACATAGCCGGCCTTGGTGTCCCCGTTCTCCTTCATCAGCAGGCCGGCGGCGTATCCGGCCGCGAGCAGGCTCTCGTTGACGTCGTCCTGGGAGGTCGAGATGTAGGGGGTGAGCTCGACGCCCTGACCGGCGGCGACGTACCAGGCCGTCTTCGCGCAGACGGCCTCCTGGGCGACGGGCAGCGCGTCCTTGAGCTCGCTGGCACCGACGGCGACCAGGTCGACACCCTGCCGGCAGACGTTGCGGGCGGCCGACACCGCGTCGGCCGGGTTGATCTTGTCCTGGGTGATGATCTGCCAGCCCTGGTCGGCCGCGAACGTCTTCGCCGAGGCCACGAAGCTCTCGTAGTAGCCGTTGTCGTTGGTGTCACCGGGGCTGAGGATGCCGATGACGATCTTGCCGTCACCGTTCACGTCCGGCTCGCCGGCCGGGACGGTGCCCGCGGCCGGGGCGGCCGACGCGCCGTTCTCGGCCGAGGTCGCGCTCGTGGAGTTGTCACCGCAGGCGGCCACGAGTGCCAGCGACAGCGCGGCCGCCGAGACGGCGGTCAGGCGTGGGATAGCGCGGTGGAGCGAGAACCTAGCAGTCAACGTCGTACCTTCCGCGACAGGGAGTACAGGCGAAGTTCAGGTGGCTCGCGGCCTACGACGCTGTAGAGCCGCCTCCGTGGTGGGGAGCCGCACGGAGGTGGGTACTGCCAAGCGGAGAGGGAGCCGGCCGTGACGCCTCGGCCTGTCCGCACGACGCTTCGGCACGTCGGCACGACCCTCCGGGGCGTCCGCGCGACGCTTCGGCGCGGATCACGGCGCGATGGTGGTCCCGACCTCGCGCCGGTGCCCGGCCGGCCGGCACCGATGCCGCCCTCGCTCCTCCCGACCGCAAGCGGCCCGGATACGTCCTGACCAGGCAAAACCCTCTGCGATGCACGTTAGTCGAGCGGTCCGGGGGCTTCGCTGTGCCTTGGGCACCAACCCGCCGCACGGCTTCCGGCCCGGGATTCGTTCGTTACAGTCAGCTGTTCCGGGCGCCACACGCCCGACATCTCGGACAGCGATCAGGAAGGGTGGGGGCGGGCGTCAGTCGCCCCAGTCGGTGCGCACCGCCGCCGCCTCACGGATGCGGAAGTGTCCCTGGGTGTCCCTGACGGCGTCCTCGGTCCGGGTGCTGGACCGGTCCACCACCACGTGCTTGCCGAAGTTCTCCACCAGCGGGCGGCCGACATCCCGGCGCAGCCACAGGCGCAGCAGGTGGCGGGTGTGGGCGAAGTCGGCGCCGTTGACGAACTCGGTACGCGAATGCAGCGCCGCGTAGTTGAGAAGCCACTGGATGTCGCCGGGCTGGAAGTCCATGTCGAGCGCGACACCGTCGGAGTAGGTGATCTCCTCGATCAGCGCGAGCGCCTCCCGCTGCGGCCCGGTGAGCGGCGGCACGCCCGGGTAGCGATGTGCCGACTCGATCATGTCGGCGCCCGCGTACATGCTGAAGCAGCCCTGGGTCCAGCTGACGATCGGCGAGGTGTAGGTGTCCGCCGGTGCGTCCGGGTCCTGCCGCCGCCAGTCGTAGTGCCAGGGTTCCAACAGCAGCGGAGCCAGGTCGGGGCGGCGCGCGAGCAGCTCGTTGAAGACCGTCGCGCCGCTGACCAGGCTGCTCAGGCCACCGGACGCCGGTGGACGCAGGCACATCAGCGCCACCGCGTCGGAGCTGTCGGAGTGGTAGGGCAGCTTGTCCCGGGTCCGCGACGGCAGGCCGCCCTCCTCGTAGGCCTTGTCCGACACGCCCACGATGTGGTCGATGAGGTCACCGAGCTCGTTCTGGCGGATCGGTTCACCCAGGTGCAGGCCGATCAGGTAGAAGATCGCCGCGGCGAGGGTGTCGTCGTACTCCTCCATCCGCAGCCCGCGGATGAGGACGAAGCCCCGGCCGGAGTCCATGTCGGCGCCGAACCGGCGGATCGCCTCGGCGGCGGCCGTGAGCGGGTACTGCGCGGCGCTGACGGTCCGCAGGTCCGGGTCGTCGGCGATGAACCGCCGCCCGACCTCCTCCAGCTCGGCCACCTGGTCCGGGCCGAGCCGGAAGATCCAGTCGTCGGTGCGGGACAGTTCGTCGCCGCGCCAGACGAACGGCCCGGTGACCGGCTCCAGCGTGGTGGTGATGGTCATGGGTGTGCTGTTCCTTTCCCTGTCCTCTTCCTATGCCCGGGAGCCTCGCTATGCCCGGGAGCCTCGCCGCCCGGGAGCCTCGCTATGCCCAGGAGCGGGGTATCCGCAGGTCTGCCCGGTCGAGCAGGGCCGCCGCACGGTCGCGGGCCGCCGCCCACAGCGCGTCGGAGTCCACTGTCGTGACCCGACCGCCCCGCACCACCTGGCGGCCGGCGACAAGCACGTCACGCACCGTGTGGGTCGGCGCGTTCCACACCAGCTGGCGGGCCAGGTCGCCGACCGGCACCCACGCCGGGTCGTCGGTGCGGAAGACGACGATGTCCGCCTCCAGGCCCTCGGCCAGCGCTCCGGTCACCCCGCCGAAGCCGATCGCGGCCGCGCCGTCGACGGTGGCCAGCGCGAACGCCTCCCCCGCCCGCAGCGGGGCGACACCGTCGGCGGGGGCGTCCCGCGACAGCCCGGCCAGCAACCGCGCCGCGTCCAGGACGTCGACCCGGTCACCGGCGTTGTGCGAGTCGCACCCCAGCGCCAGCCGGCCACCGGCCCGCCAGAACGGGACGTGCCGTCCTGCCCTGGTCAGTCCCTGCCCGAGCCGCAGGTACGCCCACGGGCAGCAGGCGACAGCAGTGCCGGTCGCGGCGAGGATCTCGATCTCCTCTTCTGACAGCCACACTCCGTGGCCGAGCAGCAGCCGGGGGCCGAGCACGCCGAGCGCGGCCAGATGCTCCACCGGCCCACGCCCGCTGCGCCGCCGGTAGGCGTGGACGTCGTCGACACTCGGCGCCAGGTGCAGGGTGAAGCCGGTGTCCAGCTCCTGGGCGAGCCCGGCGGCGCCGACGAGCAGCTCGTCGCTGGCGAGGTCGTGGCCCACGAGAGTGACCCACCCGCTGACCAGCCCGCCGGGCGGGAACGCCCGGACGACCTCGGACTGCCGGGCGAGCACCTCCTCGACCGGACCGGAGTAGGGCAGCCCCGGCGCGTCCCAGCCCCAGGTGCCCAGCGTCGCCCGGATCCCGGCGCGGCGCAGCGCCGCACCGACCCGCTCCGGGTGGGCCACAGTGCCCGGCTCGACGATCGTGGTCACCCCGGCCCGCAACGCCTCGACCGCGGTGAGCAGCGCCGAGATCTCGTCGTCCGCGGGCAGGTGCGCGGCGTGCAGGGGCATCGCCCACTCGAAGATCGACGCCTGGGAGTCGATGTCGTCCGGGATGACGCTGCGTACCAGCGGATCTCCGGTGGTGTGCTGGTGGGCGTTGATCAGGCCTGGTGTGACCACACAGCCGGTCGCATCCAGCTCGGTGCTGCCGGGGAACGCGGCCCTGATCTCGTCGGTCGGGCCGACGCCCACGATCCGCCCGTCACGCACAGCGACCGCGCCGCCGTCGAGGACGCGTCGCCCGGTGTCCATCGTGACCACCTGGCCGCCGATGACCAGGAGGTCCGCGGGGCCGGCCATGCCGGCTGGCATGACCTGATCCTTCGACGTCGACCCGGTGGATGTCATGGTCCGGATGCTAGGAACAGGCCGGCGGCCTCCGTATGTGCTGCTGACACAAGAACCGTCCACGCGGTTTCGGGCGAACGGCGCCGGACGCTGATCCCGCACACCCGCCGTTCACCGGCCGCGGCGGCTGCTGATTCGCCCGTCAGGATCCGTCGGCCGGTGGGTGTGGAAGCAGTCGCGCGGCCCACGCTCCGGTTCCGATCAGCCTGGCGGCCTCGCTCTTGATGATCTCGATGACCCTGGTGGCGAAGCCGGTCGGCAGTTCGAGGTGTGTGGTCACGGCGATACCGAACCGGGTGGCGAGTGACGGGTCGCGCAACGGAGCCGCCCGCAGGACACCGGCGTCGATCTCGGGCCCGCAGGCCGAAAGCGGGAGAACACCCCAGCCGTAGCCCGCGCCGATGAGGTCCTTCATCACCTGCAGCGAATCGGTGACGAACCGTGCGGTGATCCTCAGCTTGAGCCGCAGCGCCGTGTTCTCGACGCTGGTGCGCACGCCGGTCGCGCTCGCCGGCAGCACCAGCGGGTGTGCTGTCAGCTCGGCGAAGCTGACAGCGCGGTCCGGCCGCAGGTCGGCGGAGCCGGCCCCGACCACGAGAAGGTCGTCCTCCAGCAGATCCTCGTAGAAAAGCCTCCCATCCGAGAGGGGACCTATCATCGCAATGTCAACGACGCCTTTGAGGATTCCCTCGACGAGCTCCTCGGTACCCGCGACGGTTATCTGGAAATGCACCTTGGGAAATGCGGCCCCCAGGCTTTCCAGCAGCGGCACGGCCAGCACTCCGGCGGCGGTCGTCGGCAGCCCGATATGCAGGCCCCGCTCGATGCGCGCGAGCGGGGATCCGACATAGAGCATCGCGAGCTCGAGCTGGCGCAGCGGTGCGGCCGTGGTGGCACGCAGCCGCTCACCCTCCTCGGTCAGCTGAACGCCGCGAGCGGTCCGCAGGAAGAGCGTGACGCCCAGATCCTCCTCCAGCAGCCGAATGTGCCGGCTGAGCGCCGGCTGGGCGATCCCGAGAACGCTGGCGGCGCGGCTGATGGAACCTTCGTCCGCGACGCGCAGGAAGTAGCCGAGCCGGTGGGTGTCCATGCCTAGGGGGTCATGCCCGCGGCACCTGGTAGCCGCCGCGGGTGATCAGGCGGACCGGGTCGCTGCCGTCCCATTCCGCGCAGGTCCGCGAGATCCGGTCCAGCTGCACGAGAAAATTCGGCGTCTGTTCCACCACCTCGGTGTAGAAGCCGAAGTCCGCGCTGGTGTCGAAATAGGCCACCCGGAAGGAGCCGCTGACGCTTTCGCAGGCGAGTTCGTAACCCAGCTGCGCGTAGTGCGCCTTCCTGCCCTCGTAGTCCGGCGTCACCGTGCAGAGCTGATGCAGCGCCGACACCCGGCCGCGCCGCCATTCCCGGTAGATCCCGGGGCGGTCGCAGAGCTGCTTCACGAGCTCGATCTGCACCGGCCCGGCCTGCGCCACCGCGATCTGGATCGTCACGGTGGCCGGCTCGCCGCGGTAGGTCGCCTGCTGGTCGACGACCGGCATGACATGGAACGGCCCCACCCCGAAGACCCGGGCCCACCTCGCCGCGGCCTCCAGCAGATCGTCGACCAGGAAGCCGAGCTGGAAGAACCGGAACTCGCCGGCCGGCCCACCACCGGGATCACTGACCGGCCAGTCCTGTTCGAACAGTGAATGTTCCGGCCGGCTCATGACGCCCTTCCTTCCTGAGTCACCGCCGGGCGCACGAGCACATCCTGCACGACGGTCGCCACAAGCTGCCCGTTCTCGTCGCGGATCGTGCCTCGCGCCAGGCCCCGGCCGCCACTGACCGCGAGCGCGTCCTGGGTGTGCACATGCCACCGGTCGAATCGACAGGGCCGGTGCAGCCACAGGGCGTGATCCAGGCTGAACCCGCCCAGCCTGCCCACCGCGGCGAGGTCAGGGTAGGAGCGGAACACGATATCCATGAGGAAGTAGTCGCTGGCATAGGCGAGCAGTGCTGCGTGCAGCGCCGGGTCGTCACCGACGGCGCGCGGCAGCCGCATCCAGTGCGACCGGGAACCCTGCGCCGGCGCCCCGCCGAGGAAGGTCGGTGGCTCCCCCATCCGGATCTCGACCGCCGGCGGCCGCTCGATCCAGGAGCGGCTGGCCGCGCCCGGACCCGCGGGAACCTTCTGTGCCCACTCCTGGATGGATGGCAGGTCCTCGGGGCGTCCCGGATCGGTGATCGACCCGTCAGGTCCGCCAGGCACCCCGGACCCGGACCCGGCCACGGGCGGCAGCGCCGCGTCAGCCGTCACGGTGCCCGCTCGGAAGCTCGCGAGGGCTTCGAGGAGGGGGCGACCGCCCTGCAGCAGGGTGACCCGCCGCGTCGCCGACGAGCGTCCGTCTCGTACCCGCTCGACCTCGATGTCGATCGGGTGTTCCGGGACGCCGGCCTCCACGAACGCCGCGTGCAGGGACTGCACGGTCGTCCCCGGCGCGGTCGCGCTCGCCGCGGCCAGCGCCTGCGCGAGCAGCTGACCGCCGAAGATCCGACCTGGAAACTGGCCGGGCGCGGACCCGGCCCGAAACCTGTCGTCGCCGACCGGGTCCAGCTCCAGGGCCTGGAGAAGTCCGTCGAGCGAGCCGAGAACTGCCGGTTCGTGGAGACTGCCAGCGGGCGGGGACATGCGCCCACTATCCAACACACGTGCGGCTTGGATCAAAGATCCGTCCGCTGGACCCGTGTTCGTGGGCCGCGGCGCGTCCCTCAGCCGCCGCCTCTGATCATCTCGTAGAGAACGGTCCAGTTCTCGGTGCCGCGACCCGCCGCGACGGCCTGGTCGTAGTGCGCTTTGACGGCTCTGGGCAGCTGGGTGTCGATACCGGCCTTCTCACTCGTCCAGACGATGTGGTTCGCGGTGGCGCCCATCATCCGCGCGGTGCTCAGGTCGCCGGGGTGCTCGCCGCCCTCCAGGAGCCGCGCGAGGTCATGCCCATCCCCGACCATCGCCGGGATGCCGCTGACGAAGTCCAGCGCGCCGGGCAGGAAGTCGCCGGCCGCGACACCGGCGGCGGTGACGAGCGCGGTGGCGTGGAGCAGGCTTGACAGGGCGGTGAGAAAGACGTCCAGATGTGCCTGGTAGTAGAGCTGGGCAAGGCCCTGGTCCGACCCCAGGTATCTGGGCTCGCCGATCAGCCGGAGCGTCGGCTCGTGCGCGTCGAACACGGCGCGCGGCCCACTGTAGAACACGTATGCCCCCGGGCCGCCGACGGCGGGAGCGGGCACCATCACGCCGCCCGTGATGAAGCTCGCGCCGTGCCCGGCCGCCCATTCCGCCGCTTCCCGGGAGGCGTCGGGGGTGTCCGAACTGAGATTGACCAGCACTTTCCCGTCGAGAGCTCCGGGGCGCGGCGCGCCTTCCACGACCGGGCCGAGGATGTCGTACATCGCCTGGTAGTCGGTGAGACTGAGGATGATCAGCTCACTGGCGGCGACCGCCGCGTGCGGCGTCGGCGCCAGTACGGCACCCGCTGCGACAAGGTCGTCGGCGCGCCCGGCGGTGCGGTTCCACACCGTCACCGGATGGCCGGACCGCAGCAGGGACGCGGCGGTCGCGCGCCCCATCGGGCCGAGGCCCAGCAAGGTGATACGGGTCGTCATGGACCGTCCTTCGCGCTCATTGGTGGTCTGAATGGCGTGCTGTTCAGACCCTCTATCCCCGCCTTCCTCCCGGCAAGTACCTACGTTTTTGTTCAATACTCACCAGGAAGTAAGTGACAGCCGAGGAGAGGGTGCGGTCTGATGGCGACGAGCGCGCGGCGCGGTCCGTACGTCTGTGGCATCGACGCCGGTATGGACGTGGTGTCGGGGAAGTGGAAGTCCCTGATCCTCTGGGAGCTGAACAACCACGGAACCCGGCGCTTCGGAGAGCTGCGGCGCGGCCTTCCCGGCGTCAGCGAGAAGATGCTCATCCAGCATCTTCGCGAGATGGAGGAGGACGACCTGGTTCACCGCGAGGTGTACCGCGAGGTCCCGCCCCGGGTCGAGTACTCCCTCACCGAGCACGGCACATCCCTCAACGAGGCCCTCCGCTCGCTGGGTGAGTGGGGGATGCGACGCTGTGAGCGCCTCGACGCCGAGGATGCGCCCACGCCCGCATGACACGAAGATCACCCCGGCGCGGCGGCACCAGCCGTGGCCTGCCTGTCCACCGCCCGGAGCGATCGGTGACGCCGGCAGCGTGACGGGCACGGGAGGGTCTCCGGTCGCGCCACAACGGCGTGCGCTGTTCGCCATACGTTGGTATGTGTGGTGTCCAGTCAGATTCAGACACGGATGGAAGGTGTGGACTGTGCCTAGGCAGAGGCCGTCGGGCCGGCCGGCCGGTGACCGAGGCGGGGCTTCGGCCGCCGGCACGGAGGGCACCGGATCCGTCCGCGAGCCGTCGGCCGACGACGACTCGGCCCCGGTCACCGCCAGCGGCCGGCCGAAGGGTGGCCTGCGGGCCGCCCAGCGGGCGTTCACCCATGCGAGGTTCATCGACTCGGCCGTCGTCGAGTTCACCGAGCGCGGGTACGCACGCACCACGGTCGACGACATCCTTGCCAGAGCCGGCACGACGCGAGCCACCTTCTATCTTCATTTCCGGAGTAAGGCGGATATTCTCCGCGAGCTGTACGACCGGGTGATGGCCGTGTTCGAAGGCATCTACGCCGACCTCGACGGCCTCGGATGCGATCCGACACTGGACGGCATCCGGGCCTGGCTCCGGCTGGATGTCGAACGGTGGGCACAGGTCCGGCATTACGCCGTCCCGCTGGCCGAAGGCGCGGTCATTGAGCCTGAGATAAGGGCGCTCGTCGAGCAGGGCTACGAGTATCACATCCAGTCTCTCGCCCAAGCGCTGTTCGCAGACCGCGAGGACGTCAAACCGGAGGACGCCGAGCTCGCCGCCATCATCCTGCTGAATCCACTGATGAACTTCTACGACCGCTACATGCACGGACGACTGACGGACACCGAGCGGATGATCACGCTGGTCGCGGCCGCCTGGATGGCGATCATCAAGGTGCCGGGTCGGTGACGGCGTAGCCAGATCAACACCACGACGCCGCGCCCGTCGACCGGGCGGACTCCGCACGACGCCCGAAGTCCGAAGCCCGAAGCTCCGACCGGGCTTGGCCGTCTCGACGGCCGGGTCCGGTCCAGGCTGGGCTGGGGTCGGGTGGGGTGGGGTGGGCAATCCCGGGTCGATCCGCGCGCAGCTGGCTCTCGACGCGTTACCGGTGGGCCCGTTCGGACGTCACGATGACCCCACATCTCCGAGCCGGCGGGACGGGCTTCGGACGGACCAGGACCAGCGGCGACGCCGTCCGATTCGACGAGACGCCCGGCCTTCCTGATCGCCGGACAGGACCGAGGGCCGGGAGTGGCCGAGGGCTGCCCCATGCATCGAGCCACCGGGCTCGCAGGGCGAGGCCAGGCGTTCAACCGAGGGAACTAGGCAGACACAGAAGCCATTGACTAGACACTGTATCTACCTTATGGTCACCCCACTGGACAGCGCAGTCCCCAGCGGCCGGCCCTCCTGATCGAGCGCCACGCGCGCTGCGGCCCGCTGCTGGCCAGAGGTCGACGAAGCCGGTCCGAACGCTCCCGCAATCGTCGATCGCTACATCAAATATTCAATATTTTCCTGGCGCTCCTGCTTGGGCAGGTGAGCCCGGCCGGGAGCCACTGCGCCACGTGGCACCTCGGCGCAGCGTTCGCACATTCCGCCACGTGTCACCTGGGGGGGCCGTGGCACCTGCGAGGGAGTATCCGATGGGTGTCTCACGATTAGTCGTCATGCTCGCGGCCGCGACAGCGCTGGTGACCGGAGCCGCGGCCTGCGGCGGCGACGGTGATTCCGGCACACCGGCCAGCGGGCCGACCGTCACCGACGCCGCCATCAAGGCCGGGCCGCCGAACGGCTGGAGCGACGGCGGAGTCACGGTCGACGCAAGCGAGCTGAAGTGCGGGCTGACCGCGTCCGATCCGACCCGCGGCATCACCGACACCTCCATCAAGGTCGGCGGCCTGGCCTACCTGACCAGCCCCAGCGGCAGCACCATGGCGGGGACCGAGGCCGGCGCCAAGGTGCGCTTCCAACGCGAGAACGACGCCGGCGGCATCAACGGCCGCACGATCGACTACATCGGGACCCTCGACGACGGCAACGACTCCGCCCGCAACGTGAGCCAGGCCAAGGTCCTCGCGGACCAGGAAAAGGTGTTCGCCGTCGTCCCCGAGATGACAGCCCACGCCAGCTACCTGGACACCTTCTGCAGCGAGGGCGTGCCCTTCTTCGGCTGGGGATTCAACGCCGGCTACTGCGGCAACACGATCGGCTTCGGCATCACCGGATGCCTCACCGACCTGCCGAAGACCACGTCGTCCCTCTACGGGATCATGGTGCAGTCGATGCTCGGTGGTGACGCCAAGGGTGCGACCGTCGCGGTGATCGGCAACGACGGCGACTCCTCCCGCACCGGCCTGGCCGACGTCAAGCTGCAGATCGAATCCGTCGGGGCGAGGGTCGTCTACGCCGAGGCCCCGGTTCCGTACGCCGGCCTCGCCGACGCCACCCCGATCGTCAGCAAGATCATGACGTCCGCCGACGGCGCTCCTCCGCAGGCGGTGGTCTACACCACCGACTTCACCTCGACCACGAAGCTCATCCAGGCGCTGACCTCGGCCGGTTTCAGCGGCGGGCAGCTCAGCCCCCTCGGCTATGACCCGCGGCTGGCCGCGGCGAACTTCGCCGGGCTCCAGAAGTCGTACACGCTGCTGCAGTGGTCGCCGACCGAGGACGCGTCGTCGGACGGCGTGCGGCAGCTCATCGCCGACTTCAGGAAGTACGCGCCCCAGGAGGCGATCAGCCTGCCCGCCATGGCCGGCTACTGGGCCGCCGACCTGTTCGTCGACGCCGCGACGAAGACCGGTCGAGACCTGACGGTCGACAGCTTCCTGAAGACGCTGAACAGCGACTACAGCTACTACGTCGACGGCGCGGTGCCACAGACCCGGTACCCGCTCAACCATGTCGTCAACGCCCCCTGCGGATCGCTCGTGCAGCTGAACGGGACCAAGTACGACATCACCAGCAAGCTTTCCTGCGGACAGGTCCTCAAGAAATAGTGGTCATTGCGGCGACATGCCACGCAATGGATTTCGGAAACGACCGTGCACCGATTTCTGGTAACCCATCCAGCCGGTGCTCGTCGCCGGCGCCGCCATCAGCTGTAAACGGAGGACCTGATGGTCGATTTCAATCCCTACGATGCCGGGACCTGGGCGGATCCCTACCCGACCTACGCCGCGCTACGCGCCGAGGCGCCCGTCTACCGGAATGACGACCTGCGGTTCTGGGCGTTGTCACGGCATGCCGACGTGCTGGCGGCGCACAACGACTGGGAGACCTACTCCAGCGCGGGCGGGGTCACGATCGAGGGGATCGAGAAGGATTTCCCCATGCTGGTCGTGAAGGATCCGCCGGACCATCACTGGCACCGCAGAATCGTCAGCAAGGTGTTCACACCACGGCGGATGTCGGAGCTGGAGCCGTTCATCCGCCGCCAGGCCAGGGAGCTCCTCGACGCCCAGCGGGACGCCACCGAGTTCGACATCGTCGGCGAGTTCGCGCTCCCGCTGCCGCTGGAGATCATCAGCGAGCTGTTGGGCATCCCCGTCGAGCACCGCATGACCGTGAACCGGCTGTCGGACCTGCTCACCGAACGCGGACCGGACACCGACCCGAACCAGTTCGCCGAAGCCATCGGTGGCCTGCTGGCTCTCTACCTGGAACTGGTCGTGGAACGGCGCCGGAAGCCACAGGACGACGTCATCTCCATGATCATACAGACGGAGGTGACGGACGACGAGGACGGCCGCACCCGACGCCTGTCGGATGAGGAGATCGCCTTCCGGTTCCTCGAGCTGGGCACGGCCGGCCACGAAACCGTCGCCAGGGCGATTCCCAACGGGCTCATGGCGATGACCCGCTTCCCTGACCAGGCCCGGATGCTGCGCGACGACCCGTCGCTGGCGACGAAGGCCGTCGAGGAGACGCTGCGTCTCGACCCACCGTCGCAGCTACAGGGCCGCACGACCACCAGGGACGTCACCCTGCACGGCGTCACGATTCCCGCCGGTGCGAAGGTCATGCTGGTCACCGGCTCGGCGCTGCGCGACGAGACCGTCTACGACCGCCCCGACGTCTTCGATCTCACGCGCCAGCACCATCCGTCGACGCTGTTCTTCGGTTTCGGTATCCACCGATGCCTCGGCGCGCATCTGGCCCGCCTGGAGATAAAGATCGCGTTCGAGGAGATCTTCGCCCGCTATCCGGAGTTCCATCTCGACCTCGACCGCGCCGAGTGGCAGGTCTCCACCAACGTGCGCGGGGTCAGCGGCCTTCCCTTCATCGTCGACCCGGCTGGCGCATCGGTCCCGGCGGGAGCGTGAATGAGCGTCAATGCTGATCTTTCCGGCCGCCGGGTCCTGGTGGTCGGTGCCTCCTCCGGAATCGGCAGGGCGATCGCGTTGTCAGCCGCGGCGGCGGGCGCCCGGATCGCCGTCGTCGGCCGGCGGGAGAACCTGCTGGACGACCTGGTCAAGGAGGCCGGCGGCGGCATCCCCATTGTCGCGGACGTCAGCGACGACGCGTCGGCGAAGCGGGCGGTCGCCGAGGCCGTGGCCGGTATGGGCGGCGTCGACGCCGCGCTGCTGCCCTTCGCCTGGTCCTCGGTGGGCCTGCTCGCCGACGCCGACGCCGACATGTGGAACAGGACCTTCGCCACCAACGTGACCGCGCCGACCCTGGTGACCCGCCACGTCGTCCCGGTTCTGGCAGAGGGTGGATTCATCGGCTACGTGTCCTCGATCAGCGCCGCAAAACCCATGCACGGCCTGGGTGCCTACGGCGCGAGCAAGGCCGCGCTCGAACACTCGATTCTCACCTGGCGTCTTGAGCACAGCGACGTCCGTTTTCTGCGCATCGTGGTCGGGCCCACCCTGCCGACGGACTTCTATCGCGACTACGACTGGGAACTCGTCAACAAGGTCACCCCGCGGTGGGTCGAGCACGGCCTCCTGGAGGTCAACTACCTGGCGGTCGACGAGGTCGGGCAGGTCGTCGCCGAAGCGGCGGCCTGGATCCTCGCGCACCCCGCGGTCGTCGTCGAGGACCTCGTCCTCAAGCCACCACTCAAGATCATGACAGCCGCCGCGGTCGCCGCGACCGCCGCCCAGGCCGACGGCTCCCTGCCCGAGGGCGCGGCGGACAACGCGCTGGGCAAGGTCCAGGCCGACCGCCGGGCGGAACGTGCGGCCGAAGAGCACGGGCACGCCCGCGCATAGCACTCGAGCCATGCACCGACATGAACCTGTCCGCGGGGTCGGAGATCCCGCGGACACGACACAGGGAAGGACAGCCGTGGGAAAGCTGGACGGAAAGGTCGTCTTCATCACCGGCGCGGCCCGGGGCCAGGGACGCAGCCACGCCATCAGGCTGGCCGGCGAGGGCGCCAGCATCATCGCCGTCGACATCTGCGCGCAGATCGACAGCGTGCCCTACCCGCTGGCGACCCCGGACGATCTGGCGGAGACGGTCAAGAGCGTCGAGAACCTCGGCGGCGCGATCGTCGGCGTCCAGGCGGACGTCCGTGACCGCCCGGCGCTGCGGGCCGCGCTCGACGAGGGGCTGGCGCAGTTCGGCCGGCTCGACGTCGTCTGCGCGAACGCGGGCGTCTGCCCGGCCGTCGACGCGACACTGGCGGCGGGTTTCGTCGACGGCATGGACGTCGACCTGATCGGGGTGATGAACACCGTCGCGATCAGCCTGCCGCACCTCGGCTCCGGCGCCTCGATCATCGTCACCGGCTCCACCGCTGGGATGATCGAGGGCACCACGGAGCGGATGGGCAACACCGGCGGTGTCGGCTACTCCCTCGCCAAGCAGATGATCGCCCGGTATGTCGAGGTGCTGGCCCTGCAGCTGGCGCCGGCGATGGTCCGGCTGAACGCGATCCACCCGACCAACGTCGACACCCACCTGCTGCACAACGAGACCATCTACAAGGCCTTCCGCCCGGACCTGGAGCATCCGACGCGGGAGGACGCCGAGCTCGCCTTCCCCGCGATGCAGGCGATGCCGATCCCCTACATCGACCCGAGCGACGTCTCCGCGCTGGTCTCGTTCCTCGCCAGTGACGAGTCCCGCTACATCACCGGGCTCAATCTGCGGATCGACGCCGGGGCGATGCTGAAGGCGTCCCCCGTCTGATGTACACGCTGAGATTCGACATGCGCGCGCCCGAGACGGGGGCGCCGGCGCGGGAGCTGTACTCGGCGGCGACCGACATCGCGGCGTGGGCCGAGACGCGCGGGTGCGTGAGCGTGCTGCTCTGTGAGCATCACATGTCGGAGGACGGCTACCTTCCGTCACCCATGATCCTCGCCGGGGCGATGGCGGCGCGGACCTCGACCGTGATGATCACCATCGCCGCACTCGTGCTGCCCTTATACGACCCGATCCGCCTCGCGGAGGAGATGGCGGTGCTCGACATCGTCAGCGGCGGGCGGATGACCTACGTCGCCGGCATCGGCTACCGGCCGGCCGAATACGAGATGTACGGGATCGACTTCCACCGCCGTGGACGGATCGCCGATGAGAAGCTCACGCTCCTGCTGCGCGCGAAGACCGGCGAATCCTTCGAGCACGATGGCCGGCGCATCCGCGTCACCCCGGCCCCGCTCACTCCTGGCGGCCCGATGGTCGCCTGGGGCGGCGGCAGCCCCGCCGCCGCACGCCGCGCCGGTCGGCACGGCATCGGCTTCTTCGCCCAGAGCGGCGAGAAGGAGCTGCAGGTCATCTACGAGGCTGCGGCACGCACGGCCGGCCATGAACCCGGCATGTGCATCCTGAACCCCCCTGACGAGCCCAACACCGTCTTCGTGGCCGAGGACGTCGACGAGGCCTGGGACGAGCTGGGGCCCTATCTCATGCACGATGTGCGCAGCTACGCCGCCTGGAACGGCGGCGACACCGCCACGGCCAGCCTCTCGTCCGCGCGGACGGCGGACGAGCTGCGGGCGGAGCGGCGCAGCCACCAGATCCTGACCGTCGACGAGGCCGTGAACCGGGTCCGGGCCGGCGGCATCCTGCAGCTGCACCCGTTGGTCGGCGGCCTGCCGCCCGACGTCGGCTGGCGCTATCTGCGGACCGTGGCCGAGCAGGTCCTGCCGGCCGCCCGGCCCCCGGCCGCATCGGCCTGACGCCACCGCGGACCCGGCGTCCGGGCCCCCGCCGACAGCGCTGTCACGGGCCGCACCGCCTTCGGCGGCGGTGCGGTCATTTCCGGCTGAACGGCAGCTTGGCGGTCAGCCAACCGACCAGTTCCTTCGGGTTGCGCGACTGCGTCCACACCCGTCCCGGTCCGGTGAACTCGAACACGAGACGCTCGCCGGACTTGAGCGACTGGATCAGACTGGAACTGATCTTACGGGTGGTGTAGAAGACGCTGTCGCCGAACGCAACCAGGTGGCCCGAGTCGAGAACGAACCGCGTGCCGGCGGCGAGGTCGACGATGTCGATCGCGCCGTAGCATGAGGCGACTATCTTTCCGGCACCCGTCGCCCGGACAAGGAAGCCACCCTCGCCGCCGGCCAGGTTCTTGAATCCGCCCCAGGCCGTCTCGAGCTCGACGCCGTCGGACGACGACAGCCACGCGCCACGCGCCAGATTGACCGCTCCGGCGGCACCGGTATCCGAATCGCCCAGGTCGATGACGCAGACGTCACCGGGCAGGTTCGCCGCAACGTCGACCCACCCGCCTTCCGCGCCGGCGGTGAACCGGGTGATGAAAAGCGACTCGCCGCCCAGCACGCTGCGCCTGAGGCCTTTCAGCAGCCCGCCGTCCGTGCTCGATTCGACGGTGACGGCGTCCGCGACGGCCATCATCGCGCCCGACTCGGCCCGCACCGTCTCGCCGGGCGCCATGCCCAGGCGCGCGACCGCGAAGGACGGGCTGTGCCGGATGTCGACCTGCATGCGGCCACCACCTGACCTCGAAAATACGATTAACAGTATTTACCGACCAGCTACTCCGCCGAATATATAAGTGACGCAATGGGCCTGTACCGGGCACGCCCCTGTCAGGTCATCGCCGGGTAGTCGGTGTAGCCGCGGTGGTCACCACCGAAGAAGCCGCTCCGGTCCGGGTCGTTGAACGGGCCGCCGGCAATCAGCCGCGCCGGCAGGTCCGGGTTCGCCAGGAAGAGGGCACCGTAGGAGATCACATCCGCGGTTCCGTCCTGGACGAGGTCCAGCTCGGCCGGGCCGGTCGACTCCGGGAGGGTGTTCGGGTTGAGGATGAACGTTCCGGGCCACTGCGCGCGCAGGCTCGTGGTGAGATCGCGCTGCCCGGCGGTCTCCATGACGTGCAGGTAGACCGCACCCAGACCGGCGACGGCGCTCACCAGGCTCTTGTAGGTCAGGTCCAGGTCGTCCTCGGCGATGTCGTGCAGCGGGTTCCCCGGCGAGATCCGCAGGCCGACCCGGTCGGCGCCGATCGCGTCGACGGCCGCGGCGGTGACCTCGACCGCGAAACGGATCCGCCCCTCGATCGAGCCGCCCCAGCCGTCGGTGCGCTGGTTGGCGTTGGTGGAGAGGAACTGGTGGATCAGGTAGCCGTTGGCCCCGTGCAGCTCGACGCCGTCGAACCCGGCGGCGATCGCGTTGCGGGCGGCCTGGGCGAAGTCCTCGATCGTCTGCACGATCTCGGTCTCGGTCAGTGCGCGCGGCGTCCCGAACGGCTTGAACCCCTCGCGGGTGTACATCTCCCCCGTGGCCGTGACCGCCGACGGCGCCACCGGGGTCAGCTCACCGGGCAGCAGCGTGGCGTCGCCGACGCGGCCGGCGTGCATGAGCTGCGCGAAGATCGCCCCGCCGGCCTCGTGGACCCGGTCGGTGACGGTGCGCCACGCCTCGACCTGCTCATCCGAGTGCAGTCCCGGGGTGTCCGGATAGCCCTGGCCGACGATCGAGGGCTGGACACCCTCGGTGATGATCAGCCCGGCGCTCGCACGCTGTGCGTAGTAGGTGGCCATCAGCTCGGTCGGGGTTCCGCCGGGGCCGAACGCCCGGCTTCGCGTCATCGGCGCCATGGCGATCCGGTTGGACAGGACGATGCGGCCGAGGCGGTAGGGGTCGAACGCGGTGGCCATCGCAAGAGCTCCTCATCGGATTCGGGTCGAGTCACCCACGGGCTACGCATGTGATGCACGGCCGGGCAGCGCCGCAACGAATACGCGCACCACCAGATCGTTGAGTCACTCATGTATTGCGCCGCCACTGTACCCCAATGCATGACTGGGTCAACCATGGAGTCGGCCGAGTAATCTGGGGGCGTGACTGATCGAGAGGCCCGCTTCGCCGAGGCAGGCCGCCTGGCGCAGATGCTTGTCGACATCGGCGAGCGCGCGAAGGCCGACTTCGCCTGCACGGTGGCCTCGTTCGGCCTGCCCGCGCATCTCGCCCGCGCGATCGTCGGCCTCACCAGCCCCGCCCCCATGCGGGACCTCGCCGACCAGCTGGGGTGCGACCGCTCCTACATCACCAGCCTGGCCGACCAGCTGGAGGAGCGCGGACTCGTCACCCGGGTCCCCGGCGAGGACCGGCGCGTCAAGCTGCTCGCGCTGACCGACGCCGGCCTGGCACTACGCAACCAGATCGCCACCGCCGTCGCCGAGCGCAACATCATCCTCCGTCGCCTGACGGACTCCGAGCGCGCGGCCCTCGCCCCGCTCCTCGAACGCCTCCTCGACGACGCTGTGGACGGCTACCAGCCCCTCCCCCGCCGAGACGCCACCTGCGTTCCGTCCGAGATCGACTGCCTGCCCACCCCAACGGCCGCGCGTCACCTGCCCGGCGAATGCCGGGGCGACGACTGACAGGCCCACCCACAACCGCCCCTGGAGTGCATCGGGGGCACGCCGCCCCTCGACCCGGGCGACACCACCAGCGACGCGATCCCCTCTGATCATTGTGTGTCGGCGACAGGAGCCGGGCAGGCCAACGGGTGGCGCCGCCGTCCGTCGAGGGCGGGACGCTCGCGGCCTGCCGCGTCGACCAGCGCGCAGCCGAGTGGCTCGTCGAGATGGCGTGGAGGTAGTGGTGGTGGCGGGGCTCCGAGCAGTCCGGGGTGCCCCGTCGGATCCTGTGCGCTCGGCCAGATGGTCCGGCCTACCCCCGCCTTTTCGCCACGCGCTGGTGGGCTGCACGCTGCTCGTCGGGCTGGCGGCCCTGTCCGCGGCAATGGTGGCCCCGAGGCCGGCACAGATCGCCACGACGATCATCGCGTTCGTCTCCGAGATCACCGCCGCGTCGGCCTGCTTCCGGAGTGCCCGGCACGCCGCGGCGGACGATCGGCGATGGCGGGTGCTCATCGGCATGTTCGCGGCCGGTCTCGCGGGAGGTGCCCTCCTGACCGCGGTGACCTTCCTGAATGGCGACACGATCAGGTCCGCCACGACCTCGACGCTTCTCGGCCTGATCGTCTTCTACGGACTGGCACTGGCCGGGCTGCTGTACCTGCCCGCCGATCCGGTCGAGGGCCGGAGCGCGCGCGGGCGAGACGGTGGCCTGGACCGATGGCATGTGATCGTCGTGCTGGACAGCCTCCTGATCGTCGGTTCGGCCCTCCTGTTCGAATGGGGGACGTCGCTGGCGGCGATCGTCCGGGCAAGCGCGCCCGACCCCGCCCAGCTTCTCGCCGCGCTCGTCCACCAGCTGACGGTGCTCGTCCTCGTGACTGCCGTGCTGCTCATCGCCGCCTTCCGCCGGCCACGGTCCCCGGCGACCCTGGCGCTGCTCGGCGGCGGCCTGCTCGGGTACGCCCTCACGAACAGCATCTACGTCTACCGCTACGCCCACGGTGACTACGACCTGCCAGCGTGGAGCCTGCTGCCGCTCATCGTCTCGCTCCAGCTGATTACCCTCGCCGCGCTGGCACCGGCCAGCGCGGCTGTGGATCGGAACACCACCGCCGAGCCCGGTCCGCGGGCGATGTGGGTGCATACCGCCCTGCCGTACGCCGTGCTCGCGGCGGCCGGCCTGGTGCCTGTCGGCAAGCTGGTCGCGGGCGGTCCGCTCGACCCGGTCGAGGCATATGGCGCGGTGTCACTGCTGGTCCTGGCGTTCACCCGCCAGATGATCACTCTCGCCGAGAACACCCGTCTCCTCGTAGAGGTGAGAGAACGGGAGAAACAGCTGAACTATCAGGCGTTCCACGACCCCCTGACCGGACTGGCCAACCGGGCGCTGTTCGCCCGACGCCTGCGGCACGAGGTCGACCCCGGCGTCGAGCCGCGCGGCGACGACACGGCCACCGGCGGACAGGCCGCCGTGTCCGTCCTGTTCGTCGACCTGGACCAGTTCAAGCGGGTCAACGACACCTTCGGGCACGCCATCGGCGACGAACTCCTCAAGATCACCGCAGGCAGACTGAGGGCCGGAACCCGCGCGAACGACCTGGTCGCCCGGCTCGGCGGCGACGAGTTCGCCGTCATCCTCGACGGCTCCGGCCCAGACGATCCGGTCCGCGTGGCCCAGCGACTCGCGGCCACGGTGCAGACACCATGCCAGCTCGCGGGCCAGACGTTCCAGCCACGCGCCAGCCTCGGGCTCGTCACCCTCGACCCCGACACCAGGCCGATGACCCCCGACAGCCTGCTCCACCAGGCCGACCTCGCGATGTACGCGGCGAAACGCGCCGACACCACCAAACTCGTCATCTACAACGGCCGCCTGGGAGTCCACCCCGGCCGCGACCCGCCGCAGATCCACTGGACGCCCAACTGACCGTCGGATGGCACGTTTGTTTCGGGGGGACGCGGCATCCGGGCCTTCCCGCCGGCCGGTGGAGCTGTCTCCGCGGGACATCAGCCTGGCCAGCGGCACCACACCCTCTCACCCGCGCACCGCACGCGGCGTGCTCGGGGCCCGGGCTCGACCTGCTCGCCGACCTGGTGGAATCGCCGAACGGAAGGAGCTGAATGCCGCGAACAACGCGTCCGCGTTTCGCCGCCCTACCGAACTCTCCGGCCTGAAGCGTCGGGCGGCCGTCGCGGCGGTTCCGGGTGGCACTACATACTGCCACGCCCACCGGAAACCAGCGCTGTTCCAGTGGCTATGCGCAGAGAAAGTAACTGGTGCTAATCGTGGGGGTGGTAGCTACAACTGCGGAACTCACCGTCCGGCTTTCCGTCGCCAACCAGCTCGTTTACCTTGGATCTCGCCGACGTCGGCGCGCACATCCGATACCTATCTCCCGAACCAGTTCTTCAACCGGATCGCCAACGCTTCAAAGTAGGGTCCATGATTCATGGCTTCTTTGATCAAACTAGCGAGGGGGAGCCCGTCGAACCGGCTCATAGCCGTGCCAAGCTCAGCGGCAAGTTCAGCGGCGGTACGGTTGCGATCGGCGCGTGCCACATCCAGCTCGATTTCGTCGTCCGAAAGGCCATCCACAGAATCGGCGTCTGTACCGGAACCTCCGTCGTCATCGTCAGATCCATCTCTCCGGTGGGAAGAGTGATCATCTTGGCGGTTCTCGTCCACGTCCGGTCGTTCCTGACGGTCGCCGTCCGGCGTTCGGTCCCGCGCTGACTCCTCACCTTCTCGTACTGGCGCCCCGTCATCGTCCGGTCCGTTGTTGCTGTCACCAGGATCGACAGGGTCACCGTCGCCTGCGGGGTCGGATTCGCCGTCGTCGTTGGCACCTGACCCAACCGCGTCAGTCCGGGAGTGCGCCGTGCTTTCGGAGGGGGCGTTTCCCTCGTCGCTGCCAGTTCCCGAGGGGACGTCGCCGTGCTCGGTACCCGGGCCGGCCTGCCCAGTGGTGTCCGCTTCTTCCCGAGCGTCTCCACCCTGACCGCCGCGCGCGCCTCCATCGACCAGCGCTGCGCCGGGTATCGACTGGGCGGGGATATCAGGCGTCGTTTCAGTTGGTGTCTCGGCTGGTGTTACGGCGGGGCCGTCGAAGAAGGCGCCTGCCGCACTGGAGATCGTCTCGGCCCCTTCGAGGAGCATTTCTGCCGCACTGATGATCGTCTCGGCCAGCTCTTCAGTGACGTCCCTGGCGGCGGAGCCGTCGGCGGCTTCGCTGGATGGCTCGGTAGCCGGCTCCCCGATTCCCAGCGCATCGGTAGCCGGGTCCGAGATGTCGGTGTCTGTCGGTTCCGCGTGATTGGCGATCTCGTTGTTGTCGACGGTCTTCTCGTCGTCGCCTCTGACGGGGTTCTGGTCGGTCCTGTCGAGGTCGGTGTCCGCGCTGACTGGTTCGGCGCTTTGGGTCTCCAGCGGGTCGGCGACGGTGTCCGCTTCCCCCTGCTCAGCCTCGGGAGGCAGTTCTTCCCGCGCAGGATCCTCCTCGCCCAAGCGCTCCTCCGCCAGGCGTTCCGGCGTCCTGCTCACGTCAGGAGCGGCTGTCCGGTCCGGAATCTCGTCGAGATGATCCGACTCGTGGTGGTCTGCGTCGCCCGGTTGGCGGTCTGGGATCTCGCTGTCCGCATGGCTCCCCTCGTCATCGGGCTGCCGCGGAATCTCGTCGTCCTCGTTCAGCGACGGTTCGTCGTTGAGGGCGGCGGCCTTGTGTTCGGTCGCGTCCTGTGTCGAGCGGTCGTCGCGCGAGCCGTCCGATGGTGGCATGGCGTCACCAGAATCAGCGGCCTGAGCACTGTCCGCTTCGACGGACGATGCGTTGTCCGCTTCGGTGACCTGGTCGGATTCACCTAGCGGGTTGGCTTCGTCAGGCTCGTCAGTTTCGCGGTCCAGATCGTCGAGCTTATCCGCAGTATCACGATCCGACGGCCCGTTCGAACCAGAGCCGTCATCGAACTCGTCAGGCCCGTCAGTTTCGCGATCCAAATCATCGAACTTATCCGCAGCAACACCATCCGACGGCCCTTCGAGATTTGAGGCGCCGGATGATGGGGTGAGGTCGGCGGATGCGGGTTCGTTGCCGTCGAGGTCTTGGGCCTTGGCTTCGGCGGCGGAATCGGTGGGCGGTGGGGGCGGTGGAGGGATATCAGCAGAATCGGCTGCTCCATCGACGGGCATGGGTCAGGTGCTCCTGTTCTGCCGTTCCACCAGGTCAGCGATCTGGTTGCCGAGTTTCGCGAGCCCCGGTCCCGCGCATGCCGAGCGCAGTGCGGCGCGTAGGTGGTGGGGTGTGGTGCCGCCGACGAGCTGTCGTAACGCTGGGAGGAGTCCGCTGACCTCGATGTCGCCGAGGCTGACGGCGTCCTGGCCTGCGGCGTTGGCAGGATGTTCCTGGAGTTCCCTCAGCTGCTCGACGACCGTCGCGCCGACGAGCAGGAGGCCGCGGCGGCGCCAGTCAGGCGTGTCGGGATGTGGTCTGGTGGTCGCCCAGGGCTCGCTGGAGGCGCGGACAAGCGCGCGTCGCACGTCCTGCCAGCGGTACTTCCCCGCGGTCCACTGGCGCGTGTCCCCGGTGACGGCAGGGAGACCTGCGGAGAGTCGGTGCAGGGTGTCCGAGAGGCGGTCGGCTGTGTCGTCCGGGTCGACGAACGGTCGCAGCGCGCTCGCGCGGGCCGAGACGGCGCGGTCCACCGCATGGGCCAGCGCACAGTCGAGGCTTCGGGGTGGCAGCGACGCCAGCCGGGTGCGCAGCTCCGCCGACGGGGCGGGTGCAGGGAGTTTCAGGAGGTGCGCGAGCCCGATCATCTGGTGGGCCGCGACGGCTTCGACCCAGATGAGCAGGTCGGGTTCGGCTGCGAGGTGTGCCGCGTCGTTCACTTCCGCGAGGGTGCAGGCCCGCTGGCGGCAGTCAGCTCCACACAGCTGGCTGCGCCGACCCGCCAGCGGGACGCCGTCGTGGCGTGCGCCCGCGGCGGATTCCCGGTCGGAGCCGGGCGTCATCCGGGTGAGCACCGGCCGGTCCATCCCGTCCACGGTGACGGCGGCCACGCCGGCCGGCAGCGCGACGACCAGCTCCGACTGGGGGCGCTGGAGGTTCATGGTCGCGCCGACGGCGGCGCGGTCATCGGCCGACGGGAGCCGGTGCATGACCTTCAGCGCGGTGTTCTTCAGCACGTCCGGGACGATCTTGGCGGGAATCTGCTCGACGACCAGGACGCCCTCGCCGTAGGCACGGATCTCGGCGAGCAGTGACGCGAAGAGCTCGACGGCAGCTGCGGCAGGCCCGTGGTCGACATTGCGCAGCAGGCGGTGGGCCTCCTCGACGACCAGCAGGTGCCGCAGCCGGTCCGCCTCATCGCCGGCCGCCGCGCCGCCGGCGTGCCGGACACGCAGATGCTCGACGATGCGGACCAGCACGGCGCCGAGCAGGAACGCCTTGTCCTGGTCGTTGGTGATGTCCTCCAGTTCGAAGACCACGTTGCGGGTGAGGAGCGCGCCGATGTCCAGCGGGTGCCCGCCCTCGAAGAACCGACCGGGTGTTCCCTCCCGCAGCGAGCCGATCCGGACGTCGACGAAGCCCCGGACGTCCGCGGTGACCTGCGTTCCGTAACCGATCCGCTCGACCACCCGCGACGCGGTGCGCTGCAGGTCGCCGAGCGTCGGGTAGCGCGGCCGGGCGGGCCGCAGCTCCTCGTCGTCGTACATTCGCGGCCGGTGAGCTGGACGCATCCGGCTGGCGACCAGGTCCCAACCGGCATCGGAGTAGCAGACGGTCAACGCCCGCGCCAGCACCTGCGGGAATGGCTCGTGAGACTCGAACGCCGCCAGGAAGAGTGCCCGGACCAGGTCGATGTGGCTCTGCAGCGGGAACCCGGGCTCGGGCTCCAGGGGGTTGAGCGCCGCGGGTGCCGCGTCGATCCGGCCTGGCCGGATCACCAGCACGTCGTGGCCCGTGAGCCGTCCGGCCATCCGCGCGTACTCCGCCTTCGCCGGTTCGAGCACCATCCACGGAACCGGGTCGGGTGCGGTGGAGAGGGCCTCCAGCAGGGAGCGAACCGTCTGGGATTTCCCCGAGCCGGTCGCCCCGCAGACGAAGGCATGCCGGTTCAACGTCGCCCGGCTGACGGCCAGCGGCCCGGCGGGCGTCCATCCGGCGTCGAGCACCTCGCCGAGGTGGATGTCGCCACCCGCGGAGTCGTCCGTGCGGTTCGGCGGTTCGGCTGCGGCGAGGTGCCGAAGGGCGCCCTCGGGCGTGACGTCGAACGTGTGCGGGGCGACCAGAGTGATACCGGGAAGCTCCCGCCGGGGTGGCCGCGCGATCGCCGCGAGCAGCTCCGCACTTGCCCGGAACGGATACCGAGGGGCGGTCTGAGCCTCGAGCGCGACGGTGAGCGGTTCCGGCGGCTCCGGTGACGGAGTCAGCACGTACGGCAGGTCGTCGAGGTCGCTCGTGCCGCACAGAAGCGCCGCGGTCAGGCGGGCGTCGACCGGGTCCGCGCCGCCGGCGAGTACCCGCACCTCCCACATGCCGCTCGCGGCCGCGCGGGTCAGCTCGCGGTAGCGGGCGTCGCTGCGTTCGAGTTCCACGCGGGCCTGCGCGTCCCGGTCCCGCTGCTGCAGGAAGGGGATCGATCGGAGCAGGTCCGCGCTCTCGGCCTCGACGGACCTCGGTGACACGGGCGTGGCGAGAACCAGCCAGGCGTAGGCGCCCGGCAGGTGTGCGACGTGGTCGTCGAACGAGCCGCGACGCTGCGCCCTTCCGCTCGCCGCGGGGGCATGCGCGGGCCGCGACCACAGCGCGTCCGAGATGCCGGTGCAACGCTGCCACACCGGGAAAGCGCCGAGCGCGGTGACGACCGCGGCTGTCTCGATCGCGACGGCCTTGCCACCAGGCGGATAGAGCACGGGTTCCGGCTCACCGGTGGTCCGCTCTGGCGACCCGGCCGTGGACGTTCCGCGCGCGGCGGGTGGGAACCCCGGGTATCCGCCGACGAGGAACCAGGTGTGTGGGTCGCCGGGCCGGCGTAGCCACGCCACCGCGATCATCGCCCCTGGCGCCGCCCCGGCGACCAGCGCGGCGTGCGCCGCGACGAGCGCCGCGCACAGCTGTGTCGGTGTCTCGTCAGGCTGGCCGTCCTCCGGTGGGCGGGGTACCGAGATCAGCCGGTGGAATCGGAGACCGTGCAGGTCCACCGCGTTCATCGCATCGCCTCAGCCGGCATACCCGGGCGGCTGCCCCTGCCACGCCGGTTGCGCGGATGGAAGCGGGTAGGCGTGCGGCGGAGGGTAAGCGCGCCCGGGCCCGCCGTGTCCCGGCACAGCTGGTCCTGGCGCGCCCTCGGGCACGCGGTTCACGTCCGCGACCTTGGGGAGCAGCACGGTGCCCGGATTGCAGTCTCCGCTGCGTACCCGGCCCGGGCCGTCCACGGTTCCGACGAGGACGAACGCCGTCGCAGGCAGGCTCTGCAGCACGGTCGGTTCGACGGTGTACTCGTGCACCCGCTGGTAGGTGGAACCGTCGTTACGAGAAGTCGTCTCGGTGAAGCTCCGCGTACGCTGCCAGGTTTCGGAGAACGAACTGCTCACCGAGGAGTTCCGGCTGTCCGTCGAGTGCAGTCCGTAGCCCGAGCTGCGGCCTTCCGACACCGACTCTCCGACCTGCTCTCCGTGGCTGGAGCTCACACCGTCGGCAAGGCTGCGGCCGATCTGCTCGGTGAGCTGGGAGAGCGTGAACCGGTAGCCCCTGCCGATGAAGTCGGCCGCGACGCCGGCCTCCCGCGCGTTACCGAGACGCATGATCACGGCAGCCCCCCCGTGGGTGCCGAGCAGGCGTTCGGCGTCGTCGGCGAGCCGCTCGAACATCAGGACCAGACGGACCTGGGTCAGCTCGGCATGCCGGACGAGTGCGTCGAGGGCGGTGCGGCCGACACGGTCGGCGCCGGCGACGACGAGGACCGGGCGGCTGGTCATAGATGACCGTTGACGCATCCGCGCGAGAACCGCCTGGACAACGATCCGGTCGACGAGCGACTTGTGACGGGCCGACACCCCACGGCTCGAGGTGGCGAGCACCCGCAGATGCCGGTCGGGCCACCAGCCCGGGTCACCTGCCGGACGCCGGGGCGCCGGGCCAGGGGTCGGCTGTTCCGCGAAGTGGTCGAGCTCGGTGCGCAGGAAGCGGATCTGATCGGCGACCCGGTCCCGCTGGGCGAGACCGTGCATGCGCTGCTGCAGCGCGGCGATCTCCGCGGTGGCGAGCAGCCCCGTGTGGAGTGCGTCCTCGTGGTTGTCCAGCACGCGCAGCGCGGCGGCGAGACGCGCGAAGGAGAAAGGCGGCGCGAGCCTTGTGGTGACGGTCCTGAGGATGTCGGCGTCGATGACCCGAAGCGTCGGCTCACCGCCGTCGCGGCGCTCGGCGTCGATGGCGTCCGCGATCAGATCGGCGACCTCGTTGGCATCGAGACCGTCGAGCGTCCCGACCTGCTCCAACGCGGCGGGAAGTTCGTGGACGTCCGCCGGAACACCCGCGTGGCCGGCCAGCGAGACGAGCTCGTCGGCCACGCCTCGCTCGGTCAGGTCGATCAGCAGGATACCGCGACCCGACCCCAGAAGGGACGCACCACAGGTGGCGAGAAGACTGCTCCAACCCGCCGTTGTTCCACCAAGGACGTCGATTCTCGGGGCTCCGACGGCGTCGAGGGGGAAGTACAGCGTCGCCCGCTCGATCCGCTCCGCCTCGGCCTGGTCATGTGCGTACAGGCGTTGCCGCCACTGCACCGTCAGGACCTGGTAGGAGCGCTCATAGTGCATGAACTCCGCAGACGCCTGTGCGTTCGCATCGATGACGCGGCGATGGAGGATCGAAACCCGGATGAACGGGATTGAGGCGATGAAGACGCCGATGGTCAGAAGGAGAACGGCGGGAGCCTGATCACGCTCGTAGAAACCGGCGAGCGACCACAGCCCGAAGAGACCACCTATCAGCATCCAGGGGCCGAAGGATGTCTGCTCCTGCGTGCGTTGGAGGTCGGACACGTCCGGCGGCGAAGGCGGCTGCCAGATCGGCGGGCGGTGCAGCTCCGGGGCCGGCGCGGGCGGTGCCGGCGGCACGAACTCCCAGCCCCAGCGCTCGCGCGGGATGAACAGCAACCGGACAAGCTCGGTCGCCGTGTTCACGTCGCCACCGTCGGCCTCACCGGGGCTGCCGATGTCGGTATGGGGCGGATCCGTGCTGGCGGTCGGAATGCCGTGGCCACGCAGGCCGTGCTCGCGTCAGCGATGCCAACCGTTCCTCCACCCCGGTGGAGCCCCGGTGGCCCCTACCGAGCGTTCACTGTTCCACGCCTCACGTCCCCGAGTCGTTGGCACAGAGCGCGGAGAAGTTTGGGAAACAGCGCACGGCTCAGGCGTCCAGGTCGCGAGATTCCGCGCGCCTGAGATCCCTGGGTGGGGCGCCGTAGGCGGCCCGGAAGGCGCGGCTGAAGTCCGCGGGATGGCGGAATCCCCACCGGGCGGAGATATCGCCGATTGTGAGGTGTCCCAACCGGGGATTCAGAAGATCATCTTTGCAGCGCTCGAGGCGGCGGCGTCGAACCATCGCGCCGACCGTCTCGGGCTGCCCCTGGAACAGCTGGTGCAGCGTGCGCACGGATATGTGATGGGCTGCGGCAATGGTGGCTGGCCGCAGTTCTCGGTCACCGAGGTTGTGGTCGATGAAGGTGTCGATGCGTGCCCGCAGCACCTGCTCACGGGTTTCCACCGGCAGCGTGCGCTGCGCGCCCAGGTGACTCGCGAGGAAGGTGCTGGCCAGATCGAAGCCGATGCGGCCCAACCGATGCAGTTCAGTCGAGCCAGGCGCGGCGGTCTCCTCCCGGAAGCCGGACAGGAACTGGCCTAGCAGCGCTCCCGTCTGGCTCCGCACGAGGAGAGCACTGCCCAGCAGCCGGTCCGCCGCGTCGCCCGACAACGGCAGGGAGGCTCTGGGCAGCCGCATCAGCGTCACACGTTTCTGGCGACCGTGGTCCAGGAAATCGGCCGCCAGGGGGTGGGACGTGTCGAACAGTGCGATGCCTCCGGACTCGAGACATGTGACATTGCCGGATTGTTCCACTCTGATTGGGCTGCCGTGGACCATGAACAGGTAGTAGTCCTCCGGGTCGTAGCTCCGGATGAGGGCGGGGCTCCGACGGCCCGACAGCGGCGAGAACGTGAGTGTCGTTACGGCTCCACCAGCCAGATCGAACACGTTGATTTTCCCGCGGAAACAATCAGCATAATCACTGGTCGCCGCGGTGGGCATGATATCCTGACACATTCGATGCATCCACCACTCGAACCGTTCCCGGGTCGGAACGATGTCAGTGGACAGGGTCGTTACGGGGTCCCGCACCAGGGGCAGATTCTGGGACACAGGTTCAGACACTCGTTTACCGATCCGCAAAGACGAAGTATGACAGACAGTTCGTACGATCTTACGGCTGAAGCCCGTTTGGACGCGGAAGTACGGCGCAGCCGGTGATGTAAGGTATGGACGGCTGCCGGTGGATCGGATCAGCTCCCAGCGCTGGACAATGCGACGAACCGGCGGGCGAGGGTGGCCGCGTGCAGATCGGTCAGGCGCCCGACCGCGATCGCCGCGACCGGGCCGGCCAGGCCCGCCACCAGCGCGGGCAGGCGGCGGCGCATCCGGGCAGGTGAAGCTCCCAGGCGCGCGGCGGTGGCGTCGACGCTGCCGTCCGTCTCCAGCCACGCGTGCAGCAGATCGACATCCGCGGGGGCCAGGCCGGCCAGTGTCCGCTCGGCGAAAGCCCTCAGGCGCTGCGGCGGGATGCCGACGAGCAGCCGTTCCAGGCCCAGGTCGTCGAAGAGCAACGACGTCCGCTCGGGGTCGCCGGTACGCGAACGGTCGTCCGGCGCTGAGGCGCCGCCCCGCGCTGGGGTGCCGTCCCGTACGGGGTCGCCGGCCTGCGCGTGGCCGGCTCGCAGCAGGGCCAGGACCGCGTCCGCCGCGCCGAAGGAGGTGGCGGTCTCCGACGGGTCGACCGGGTCGCCCGGCACCACCGGTCCCGCGGCGGCGAGAACCGCGCCCGGTGAGCCGAGCTGGAAGGCGAGGTGCCGCGTCAGCCGGCCGAGCTCGGCCGGCACGTCACCGGACAGCAGCGTCCATGCCCGGTCACGGTCGCGCAGCACCGGGAAGCCGATCACCTCACAGGCCTTCGCCCAGGCGTCCTGGTCACTGCCGCGGTGCCACAGTGCCGCACCCGCGTGGGGGATGCGGACGTCCAGCCCGGCGCTCTCCGCGACGCGGACGAACTCGGCTGCCGGCCCGATCGCGCCATGCCGCAGGTCGTCGATCACCACATCGACCCCGCGGGCGAGGCCGGCGGCGTGGGCGTCGCGCCGCAGCGCCACGATGGCAAGCGCCGTGGCGGCGGCCTCGACCAGCCGATCGGCGTACGCCTGGTCGGCGTCGAGCAGGAGCGCGCCCAGGTAGCGCTGTCCGATGCGCACCGGGCCGCCGTGCCCGCACCAGCCGTCCCGGCACCTGACGGCGGCCGGGCCGAGCGCGGGACGGACCAGCAGGGCGGCCAGTGCGACGGCGGAGCTGCCCGCGGTCGGCCCCCGCGGGGTCGACGGCTCGGAGGCGGCCAGCAGCGCTCCGGTCAGGTCGAGCAGCCGGAACTCCCGGCCTGTGGCGGTGGCGAGCAGGCCGAGCAGGGTGCCCCATCCCGCGCCGTCGAAGGCCGCCTCGACGAGGTCGGCTTCCAGCCCGGCCAGATCCGGAGCCGCATGCACGGAAGCTGTATGCACGGATGCTGTATGCACGGATGCTGTATGCACGGAAGCCGCCGGGGGCACGGCTACCATGCCCCCGGTGGCTCGGTGGCGATGACGGCCAGTTGGCCGGGCAGCAGCGAACGGACAGCCCAGGGCACCAGGCCCACCTCGGCCAGCCACGACATCAGCACCGGCAGCTCGATCACCTCGGCCTCCCAGGTGTTCGCCAGCAGGGTCAACGCCATCGACTGCGGCAGCGCGGCCTCAAGGTCGCGGCCGGTCGGAGGCCGCGCCGGGCGGTAGTAGTCGGAGATCACGACGAAGCCGCCGGGGCGCATCGCTCCCCTGGCCCGCAGCAACAGCGCCTTGGCCAGGTCGGCGGACTGCAGCCCGAGGACGTGCCCGATGGTCACCACGGCCGCCTCCCCGACGGGCAGGACGGCGTCCAGATAGCTGCCGGCCTGCACCTCGAGACGGTCGGCCACGCCGTGGGTGGCTGCCGCGGCCTGCGCGAACGGAATGATCGACGGCAGGTCGACGGCCAGAGCGCGCGCCCGCGGCCAGACCTGCAGCATTCCGATCGCCCACGGAGCGGCGCCGGCGCCGAGGTCGAGCACCAGCGCGTCCGGGCCGGGATCGGGCAGGTCGGCGGCGACGGCGGCGGCGACCGCCCGCTGGGTGGGTGCGCTCGCCTGGGCGAGCCTCCCGTAGAACAGGCCGGCGTCGTCCTCGACGGTGCGGGTCGGCCGGCCGCGCCGCAGGGTGGCCGACAGTTCCGGCCAGGCGGACGTCGGACCGGGCGAGAAGCGCAGCATGTCGGCCATGGACAGGTCGGAGCCGCGCAGCAGGAAGCACCGCGCCGCCGGGGTGAGCGCGAAACGACGCTCCCCGGCGGCCTCCAGCAGGCCGGCGGCGACCAGGTAGTCCAGGACGACGACGAGCCGCGTCGGCGCGACCTCGGTGCGCGCCGCGAGCTCGTCCACCCCGCCGGGCCCGTCCGCGAGCGCCTCGAAGACACCCAGGTCGAGCGCGGCGACGACCGCCCAGTAGCGGGTGTAGCCGGCGATGACCTCCCAGATCGGCAGCGGCGGGCCGGCGGGGAAGAGCGTCCCCTCCAGGTCCGGGCCGGCCTCGGCCCACGCCGCGTGCGCTCCCACCTGCTCCACCACATGCCCTCCGGGGGTCACCACCAGGCCTCGCCGGACCTGGTCAGGCCGGATTCACCCGCGGGCGGCACGGCGGGAACGACAGCCCAGGCATCGTATGCACGGGATCGAACCGTTTCCGCCGCAGCCCGCGGCGGCGGCGAAAACAGCCGCCCGGCCGCGGCGGAGGCTGCGGCCGCGCCGGCCACGGCTTCGGGCAGAAGCTCACACCGCCGGGAAGTCGCTCTTACGGATCTTGCAGTGGACGCCCTTGACGTCGTCGACGACCTGGCTGACCGCGAAGTCCCCGGCGGCGGACAGATACGCCATCGCGGCGGCGCGGCTCATCCCCATCCGCGTCGACAGGAACGCGACAGCGGCCCGGGTCGCCTTGCGCATCGCTTCGTCGAGGTCGCGGTCCATGCCGAGCGGCAGCCAGTAGGCGTCCGTCTCACCGAAGGGCTCGCGCAGCACACCGACGACCCGGTCGGCCTCGGCGCCGCGCAGGACGTCCAGCACCACCGTGGCGCGCAGCGGCGCCTCCAGCGCGGTGAGCGCGACCTCGCCGTCGCCCTGCGCGTAGTGCGGGTCACCGACGTAGAACAGCCCACCGTCGACCTGGACGGGCAGGTAGAACGTACTGCCGGCGCCGAGCATCGCCACGTCGACGTTGCCCCCGTGACCGCCCGGCGGCACCGACGGCACCGGTTCGGTGACGTTCGGCGCGACTCCCATCACGCCGAGGAACGGGGCCAGCGGGAACACCGCCTCCGCGCCGGGCAGGCCCGGGTTGCCGAACGGCAGCACCCCGTAGTCGAGGCCGCCGGAGCGACGGGTCCGGACGAACGTGCACACCGAGCCGTAGCGGTCGGGATGGGCCACGTCGGCGTCCGGGTGGCGGACGGTGCCCTCCGGGAACTCGCCGGCCAGGCAGCCGAGCCCATGCCGGTTGCTGATCACACCGAACGGGGCGCGCAGGTCGAGGCCGACCACCCGGACCCGCAGCAGGTCCCCGGCCACCGCCCCGTCGACCTGGATGGGGCCGGTCACGACATGTGGCCCGGCGTCGAAGTCGTGCACGATACCGGACGCGGCGATCGCCACCTGGTCGGCTGGCACCTCGTCCGGCCGCGCGCCGTGCGCGCCGAAATACGCCAGCGGGTCCCGGCCCTGGTCCTCCATGATCCCCTCATGGCTGACCGTGTCGATGATGACCGCGCTTCCCGGCGCGACCCTCAGGACAGGCGCCGATTCGGCATTGGGCAGCCAGCCCCAGCGGACGGTGTCCGGCGTCGAGGGCAGGTACGCGGCGCCGTCGATGCCCGCGGCCGCCGGGCCCGTGCTCAGGGTCGTCATGCCGCCACCTCGATCTTGTTCGCCGCGGCGGATGCCGCCGTGGGAACCGGGGCACGGTCGGCGCCCGGCCAGTGCGCGGTGTAGCGGCGGACCAGCCAGCGGTTGAACTGCGCCTGCGCCTCCTCCAGGTACGAGTAGCGCCCGCGCGGGGCGAACCGGCTGGTCAGCCCCTGCTGGACGCCGGTCGTCGCCTCGACGTCCTGGGCGACGATGCCGTTGACCCCGGCGTTGGAAAGCTCGTACTTCTCCTCGAAGAGCCGGTCGCGCAACGCGTCCGGATGGAACAGGTAGTTCACATCCACCGCGATGTGCCCGGCGTCGACCGGACGGATCAGAAAATAGAACGCCTGGTCCGGCGCGACACCGATGCACAGCGTCGGCGGGACGAGCGCGAAGGCCGCGCGGGAGCGCTCCTCCTCGGTGATTCCCGGGAAGACCGGCAGCAGCGCACGCTGCAGCGCGTTGAAACCGCCGTCGGGGTGAAGAAAACCGTTCGTACGGGCGATCGCCGCGTCATCGTCGTCGTAGGGCAGGAACTCCGAACGGTCACTCGGGCAGAAGTCGTGCACGCCGGCATGCAGCCGGCTCGCGTGGTAGCCGTCGTTGAAGTTCTCGAACATCACCTTCCAGTTCCAGGGCATGGAAGGACTGGAGAAGGAGTTCCGGGCGACGCACCGCTCGAGTTCGAAGTTCGCCAGCAGCGCGTCGAGCTTCGCCAGCCTCGGTGCCAGCGGCAACGGGTCGGCCCGCAGGCTGGTGAAGACGAAGCCCTGCCACAGCTCGACGGGCAGTGACGGCAGGCCGTGCCGGGAACGGTCGAAGCCCTCCGTGCGGCCCATCTCGCGGGCGCCGACCAACCTGCCGTCGAGGCCGTACGTCCAGTGGTGGTAGGCGCATTTGAAGGCGCGGCAGTTTCCGCTGCCCTCGCTCACCAGCATTCCGCGGTGCTGGCAGACCGGGGAGAGCACCCGGATCCGCCCGTCCTGCCCGTGGACCATGGTGAGCCGTTCACCGATGATGTCGACGTTGACGAAGTCGCCCGGGTTCGCCACGTCGGACGCCCGGCCGAGGCAGAGCCATTCCTGGCCGAAGACGGCATCCTTCTCAAAGGCGAAGAACTCCGCGTCGGTATAGACGGAAGGTGGCAGCGTGACCGCCTGTGCGGTCGGCCGCACGGAGTCGGCGAAGGATTCCAGCAGCTGCGGGGTGAGTACCGTCATGGCGTCTTCCTGATAGGCGGAATGCAGAGGCGGAGCTGCTGGCGGGCGGTCAGACCAGCGTCCAGCGGGATTTCGCGGGCAGTCCGGAGCGGGCCGTGATCGCCTCTCCGGCCGCCTGCGCGGCGGCGTAGAGCGCCTCCTCGTCGATCACCGTGTGGTGGTAGTTCTCGACCACGCGGCGGCCGTCGACCCACACGCTGTGCACACCGCGGCCGTCGGCGGACCACACCAGCTGGTTGGCGACGTTGAGCAGCGGGCGCCATTCGGGGCGGTCGGTGTCGTGCGCGACGAGGTCGGCCCTGCGTCCGGGCGCCAGCACGCCGATCTCGTCGGCCAGGCCGAGGCCGCGGGCACCGCCGACGGTCGCCATCGCGAACGCCTCCTCGGCGGGGAACATCGTCGGGTCCTGGCGGCCGTCCTTGAACAGCCCGGCGACCAGGTAGGTCGCGCGCATCAGGTCGGAGTAGTTGCTGGCGTTGTTGCCGTCGGTGCCGATGGCGACGTTGACCCCGCGGGCGGCCATCTCGGGGAACCTCCCGATCCGCGTCACGCCGTAGGAGACCTTCAGCGCCGTCGTCGGGCAGTGCGCGACGGACGTCCCCGTCCGCGCGAGCAGGTCGATCTCGGCGTCGTCGACGTGCACCGCATGGGTGAGGATGACGTTGTCCCCGAGCACGCCGAGGTCGGCGAGGTGCTCCATCGGGCGGCGCCCGTAGGTGGCGAGGAAGTACGCCGGGTCGACCTCGGCCGGCGACATGTGGAACGACAGCCCGGTGCCCCGCTCGCGGGCGAGCCCGGCCGCCGCCTGCCACAGCTCGTCGCTGCAGGTGTTGTGGCCGACGAGGATCGGCCAGGCGGCGATCCGCCCGTCGGCGGCGGAGGCGAACCGGTCGAGCTCGTCGACCAGCCCCTTGATGGCGTCGTCGGTGTTCTGCCGGTAGACGTCCGGCTCCGGTGGCAGGTCCCAGGTCCAGCGGCCGACCCGGCCACGGATGCCGGTCTCGGCGAGCCCGTCGACGACGGCGTCGAGGAAGCGGATCGTGCCCGCCTCCAGGAAGCTGGTGGTGCCGCTGCGCAGCATCTCCAGGGCGGCGAGCTGGCCGGACAGCCGCTCCTCCGGCTCGTTGTAGGCGGCGTAGAGCGGGCAGAGCCAGGCGAAGACGTTCTCCTCGAAGGGCGTGTCATCCGGGACGTAGCCGCGGGTCAGCGGCTCGCCGGTGATGTGGATGTGCGTGTTCACCAGGCCCGGCGTCAGCACGAACCGACGTCCGTCGACGGTCTCGGCGGCCCGGTACCCGGCGAGGATCTCGGCGGTCGGACCGACGGCGGCGATCGTGTCACCGGCGATCGCGACCGCGCCGTCCCGCAGGACCCGGCGATCGTCGTCCATGGTGACCACGACCGCTCCGGCGATGATCGTGTCGACCGGCACAGGCGCGCCGGCCGGCGCCGCCGCGGGCACGGAGTCGGGTGGGGAGTCAGCTGGGGAGAGGTCCTCGGGAGGCATCGTCACTTCCGGTTCCTGGGTGTGGATGAGGGATGTCAGGGGCGGCGGGCGGTCATCACGGTCTGGCCGGGCAGCGGCTGGAGCGTCGCGGCCGGTTCCAGGCCCGCCGCCCGCATCCAGCCGTGCAGGTCGGCGACCCGGAAAACGCCGTCGCCGCCGGTTGACGCGAGCATGGTGAGGCCCATGAGCAGGGCCGGAGCGGACGGTGCGGCGGGCACCTCCGGCCGCGGGTAGTCGGCGACGACCAGCGTGCCGCCCGGCCGCAGCGCCGCCGCGGCCCGCGCCACCAGCCGGCGCGCTCCCGCGACGGACTCGGCCCGCAGCACATGGCCGAGGACGACGACGTCGGCGGCGGCGTCCGGAAGCTCCACCTGGTGGTAGTCGCCCGCCACCACCCGCACCCGGGCACCGGCCCGCACAGCGTCGACCGCGGCATCACCCACCACGGCGATCGCCCCTTCGGTCACGGCGACGACCTCGGGCAGCTCCACCGCGAGCGCGTGGGCCCGCGGCCACGCCGTCAGGAACGCCAGCGTCCACGGTGCGGCGCCGGCGCCCAGATCGATCACCAGCGGGTCGGCCCCGATCGGGCTCAGCGTGTCGACGACCGCGCGGGCGACCTGCCGTTGCACAGGAGCGGTGGCCCTGGCCAACGCCGGGTAGAAGCCGCCCGGGTCGTCCTCGATCCGCACCGCCGGCGCGCCGCGACGCAGCGTCTGGGCGAGCTCCGGCCACCGTTCGTGAGGCCCTGGTGCGCCGCGGACGAGCGCCACCATCGTCCGTGGCGCACCGGCGAGCAGATATGTGGCCGCGACCGCACCGAGCTGATAGCCGATGGCGGGCTCGTGGGTGAGCAGGCCGAGTGCCACCAGGGTGTCGGCGAGCAGCGCCGTCCGGTGCTCGTCCACGTCCACCGCGGCGGCCAGCGCGGACGCCGGCTGCGGGCCTGCGGCCAGTTGTTCGAACAGGCCCAGGTCCAGCGCGGCGACGACCGCCCAGTACCGGGTGAAGCCGTGGATCACCTCCCAGACCGGTGCCGGGCCGGGCACGACCGGCTCCGCGGCCAGCTCCGTCGACGAGCTCGGGTCGCGCAGATCACTCGGGTCGCTCAGCTCGACAGTCATGGGCGGAGAAGCACCTTGCCGACGGCCCGGCGCTCCTCCAGGCGGGACTGCGCCGCGGCGGCGTCGGCGAGCGGGAACTCCTCGTCCACCGGCGTCACCAGACCGCCACGCCAGTAACGCTCCAGCACCTCGCCGAACTCGCGGGCCGGGTACGGGTCGGAGCCGAGCAGCTTCAGGCCGAAGTGGAAGCTGTATTCCAGCGGCACCGTCGCCTCGGCGCCGGAGGTGTCGCCGACGAACACCAGCCGCCCGCGGGGCGCCAGGCTGAACAGGGACGCCGGCCACGTCGCCGGGCCGACATGGTCGAGCACCATGTCCACACCGCGGCCGTCGGTCGCCTCCCGTACCGCGCCCACCACCTGCTCGGATGGTGTGTCCGCCCCGGCGAGGATCAGATGGTCGGCGCCGATGCCGCCGGCGAACGCCAGCTTGTCGGCGCTGCTCGCGGTCGCGATGACGGTCGCTCCGAGCTGCTTGGCGAGCTGCACCGCGGCGAGGCTCACCCCGCTGGCCGCGGCGTGCACCAGCAGCGTCTCGCCTTCGCGAAGCCCACCGACCGGGCTCAGCGCGTGCCAGGCCGTCGTCCAGATCGTCGGCAGCAGCGCCGCCTCCGCCAGCGGTACATGATCGGGAACGAGATGTGCGTTCAACGCGGGGACCAGCACATATTCGGCGTAGCCGCCGGGAGCGTTGCCGCCGAGCACCCGCGTGTCCGGGCAGAAACCGTCGTTGCCCCGCAGGCAGGTCTCGCACTTCCAGCACGGCACCGCCGGATTGACCACCACCCGGTCGCCCTCGCGCAGCTCACCGGCCGCCGGGCCGACCGCCACGACCGTGCCGGCGATATCCATTCCCGCGATATGCGGGGACGCGAACCCGGGTATCTTCGCCGGACCGCGGCGCTGCATGACGTCCAGGTGGTTCAGACCGCAGGCCGCGACCTGGACGACGACCTCGCCGGCCCCCGGAACAGGGTCGGGAACAGTCTCGACCGCGAGCACCTCCACGCCACCGAACCCGTGCTGTACGACCGCCCGCACTCACGCCTCCTGTAGTTCTGGCAGTTGTCCATGCCACCGCCGACCAGAGCCGGTGCAGGTCATTTCCCTGGTGAGCCGGCCGGGCGGGGATTCGGCGGAGCCGTTTCCCGCGCCGGCACCGACGCTAGGTCCCGGCGGCGTCAGGCCCGATGTGCCGGGCGCACAAACGCTGGTCGGACCCGCCCGCTCGGCGACGGTCACCGGAACTGCCAGGACAGCGGACGTAGCACTCCCGAAACGGAGCACGCCGGGCGACATGATCAGTCGCCCGGCGTGGCCAGGGGATAGGGGATGCCGAGGAGGGGCGAGGTGCCGGCCGTCCACGGCCGTCGTGCGGTCAGAACGGATCAGGACGCGACCTCAGGACGGACCAGGACTGGGCCTCAGGACGGGACCTGTACCGCGTAGACCTGCTCGTGGTCGGCGGGTGTCCACATCCAGCCGGCGCCCAACCGGGAGCCCAGCACGTCGGCCGCGCGCACCGGGTACGGCTCCTCCGGATTCGTCATTCCCCACCGCCTCGCGATCGTGTGAGCTTCGGCACGCGCGGAGGTGATCGCCTCCTCCTCATCCGCGTACACACCGATGATCCTCAACACCGGCTCCTCGATGATTCCGCATTCAATGCATCCGACCTTGCAGACGAGCCAGCTCACGTTACTTCGCACCGAACCCACCCTCCGCATTCACGATATTTCCAGGTGCCGACGCCCCGCTCCTGAACCGCCGAACGAGCGACTTTCAGAATGCGCGACAACAACGTGAGTTCAGGCGAACTCACGGCGGCCAGGTTACGTAGCAGACCATCGGGAACCGCGCTGAGCCCGTTATGGGGTGGGCCACCGGTCAGCCGCACGCCGCTGACCAGCCATCGGCCGCCGGAACAGCCCGAGATCCGGAACCATCGGCAGACACGAAAGGTGGGCGAGGGCGAATCACCCGCGGTGTTCGATCACGCTCACTTCGGCAGGCTGGCGGGTTCCGGCGTACCTGGAAGGCCCCCGGGCGGATCCGCCGGACTGCCGTCGAGCCGGGCCCGGCTCTGCGCGACAAGCCGCTGGACCTCCAGCTCGACCTGCTCCGCGTCAAGCCCCAGCGACCGGCCTATGTGGGCTGACCAGACCTCGGAACGCAGATTCGTCTCGAAGTCGATGTCGGCACGGATGTTGTCCCGGGCAGCCTGGCGATTCTGGCTCACCATGACGAAGGTCGACAGGAAGATCGCCTCCAGGCTGACGACCATCGTGAGCAGACCGAACGGGTACGGGTCGAAGACCGCCGCCTTGCCGAACACGCCCAGGTTGACCAGGATCCATCCGGCGAACCACACCGCGTGCAGATAGGCGAAGCGCATCCTTCCCGCGGACCTGGTGATCGCGTCCGCGACCCGCTCCTCGGTCCCGCGCATGCGGGCGAAGGTCTCCCGCTCGTGGGGCAACGTGACCATCGAGCGGTGCGGCGTGGCGGTGACGCTGTCCGCAGGCGACGGCACGTTGGCGTCGCCTGCGCCCCGCTGCCCCGGCGTAAGGGTCACGACGCGTCTCCTCCTGCCCGGCCTGTCGGCCTCCCGGCGCTCACCATTCTCGCAAGGCCATCGGCAACGGCGTTGCCCGCGGACGGCCCAAGCTGGCCACATCTGCGGGCTCATCCGGGCGGTACCGGACCTGGTGCCCTGGCGGCCCGGGAGGCCGGGAGGCTACGTCGGAACCGGCCGACGCTCGGTGACCGACTCGTCGGCGGAAGCCGTGGGCGCCGCCGACAGTGCCTGGAGGACCTCGCGGGCCACCACCGCGGCGTGCAGGCGCCACATGCGGGTCGGTTCGTCGTCCTGCAGACCGAGCAGTTCCCTGACCCGGTTCATCCGGTAGCCGACCGAGTTGCGGTGGACGTGGATGCGTTCGGCCACCGCGGCCCGGCTGCCGTTGGTCTCCAACCAGGCCGCCAGGGTGACGAACAGGTCGGGCCGTTCGAGCAGCGGGCCGAGCTCGGCGCGGGTGAACGCCTCCAGACGGCTGCGCGGCACCGCGAGCAGCAGGCCGGCCAGACCCAGCTCCGAGTGCACCAGCGTCATCCCGTCGCCGCGATGGCGCAGCAGGGCCAGCACCGCCTCCGCCTCGCTGAACGAGGATGTCGTCTCGGCGAGGTCGAAGCCGTTGTCGGTGACGACCGGGCCGGCGGCCGCGAGGACGGGGCGGTCCGGCCCGACCATGCCCTGCAGACGGTCCCGGATGCGGCCGAGCTCGCGCTCGATGTCGCCGGTGAGCACCGTCCAGCCCAGCTCACCGTCCCGCGCGGTGGGCGACTCGATCCAGGTGAGGCCGGTGCCCCAGGCCCGCCCATGCCGGCCGTCGTAGAAGAACAGGGCGGCGGCGTGCGGAACGGCCAGGTCGAGACCGAAGCGCGCGGCGGAGCGCAGCATCTCCTCGTGGCCTCGCGGTGATCCGAAACGGAGCTCGTTCGCCAGGCGGCTGGCGCTTTCCGCCCGCGCGGCGGCCTCCGCGTCCCGCCGCACCGCGACGATCGCCAGTGCGGTCCGCGCGGCGTTGACCAGTGCGTCGAGGCCATCCCGATCATCATCGGCGGCATCCTGGCCAGCGCTGCCGGCTTCCGTTTCCGGGGCCGGCGGGCCGACGCCGATCAGGAGCAGCCCGACGTAGCGCGAGCCGGCCTGGACGGTCGCACCCCGGCCGCGCCAGCCGTCCTCACAGGTCACCTCGGTGTATCCGGGCCGGGTCAGCAACGCGGTCAGTCCGCCGCTCACTCCGGCCGCTGCCCCGGTCGATCCGGCTGACCCGGCCGTTCCCGCCGGGCCTGCCCAGCCGGTCGTTCCCGCCGGGCCCGGCGGGTTCGCCGCGACGACGTCGCCGTGCACGCCCAGCAGCCGGACCGGACGACCGGCCGCGGCCGCGAGCCGGCGGACGACCGGGCGCCAGTCGCTGCCCGACAGCGCGAGCTCGGTCAGCTCCCGGGCCAGCGCGGCGATGTCCGGCGCGGGCCGGGTGATGTCCGGCGCAGGCCACGGACCGCCCTGGAGCTCGGTGGGTCCCTGCGGCGCCACAGTCGTCGCGACGCGGTTGCTGGATGACACCCTGGCGTCACGTCCTCTCGAGCCTGTGTCAGCGGTTGCGGGCTTCCCACCTGCGGGTTCGCAGGTCCACCGGGCAGGATTACACAACGCGGCGGCAGCTCGGAACCGACGTGCGCAGATCCCGCGACGATGCGCCGGAGCGCGCCGGATCAGTCCGCCGCGGCAGTCCCCTCCGGCGTCGCCGCGCCGTCGGCGGGCCGCGACCCGGCGGGAACCGCCCCGCTGTCCCAGTAGTCAACGCGGTGCGCGACCAGTCCAGCCCGCAGGGTAAGCAGCCACAGACCGCGAATCCGCAGCGCCCCCTCGGGCATCGACGCCGTCATCAGATACGGCACAGCGACCCGATCACCGGCCGCGACCGGGTCGGCGTCCGGGACGTACCGCAGCCCCGGGAACGCCGCGAGGAAGCCTGGCAGGCGCTCCCGGTAGGCAGCCCGCCCCACACAGCCCCGGCCCGCCGGCGAGGCGTGCTCGTTGCGGAAGTCCTCGGTCACACAGGCCGCGACAGCATCCGGATCACCGGCGTTCAGCGCCGCGATGTAGGCCGCGGCCGGCCGGGGCAGGCCGGTCCACGTCGCCTGCTCTCCGCCGAGTGCCTGCTCTCCGCGCACCTGCTCTCCGCCGAGTGCCGAGGTTCCGTCCGTGGGTGGTGCAAAGGTCACGACTTCGGGCCCCACAGTTCGCGGACGGTCGAGAAAACCCGCTGGTTGTGGCTGAACTCGATCACGTTGCCGTCCGGGTCGGTGACGGCGCAGATGTAGCCGATCGGGTCGGGCATGTCCCGGGGCTCCCAGTGCAGGCAGCCGGCGTCCCGGGCCCGGTCGGCGGCCTTGTCGACGTCCGCGCGGGTGGGCAGCTCGATGCCGATGTGCGCGAACGGCTTCATGATCCCCTGCTGGCTGCCGCGCGCGTTGTTGAACGCGGCGAGGACCAGCACGAACGGCGTCTCCCACTGGCCGGGGTTGGACAGCCAGGCGTTGCGGCCGTCGGCGTCCTCCCGCTCGGCCACCACGACCAGCGGAGTCATGCTCGTGTAGAAGGCGACGGACGCGTCCAGGTCACCCGACGGAAGGGCGATGTGGGTCCAGCGCGGCTGCGCGAGCCCCGGCCCGCCCGTGACCGCGGCGGCACTGTCACTCTCAGACCGCGGGCTCTCGGGCCGCACGCTCTCAGGCCGCACGCTCTCAGGCCGCGATGTCGTCTCAGGCCGCGCTGCTGTTGTCGCTTCGATCGTCACCCGACGTCACTCCTCATGCTCCGCCCACGTGGCGAGATGGTGCGTCCACGTGGTCCGCCTGTCGCTGTCGCTCCCCGCCCGGCCGTCTGGAACTCCTACCCGGTTCGGCCGCCGGTGCCACGTCCGCCGGGCACCCAGCGTCGTGCCGAGATGCTAGGAACGGCCCGGTACCCGCACCGATGTGCCAGAAGCACAAAAGATCCGGGCTACCAGCCCGGTGCGCCGGGTCCGCGTTACACGTTCCGGTCGCGGCCGCGACCGGTCTGGCCGGCTAGGCATCCCCGAATGTCTGAAGAGGTGCTTTTCGCCGATCCCGGGTATACATGGGCAGTGGACAACGGCTCGGCCGCGCCGGACCCGTGGCCAGCGGCGGAGCCGGTAGCGGCGGCGCGGGCCGCTGACGGCTGGCTGCTGCGAGGCCGCTGGATCCTGGCCAGCGAGCCTTCGGCCCCGGCGATGGTCCGCCGGCTGATCAAGGCCGCGCTGGCCGGGGACTCGTGGGCTGACGATCTTCGGCCCGACGTCGCCCTCATCGCGAGCGAGCTGACGGCGAACGCCTGGCTGCATGGCCAGCCACCCGTCGAGGCCCGGCTTTTCGCCGCCCATGAGGCCGTGCGCATCGAGATCAGTGACGGCAGCCCCACTCCCCCGGTGTGCCCGCCGGTCGGTGGGCAGGGGCTGACCGGCCGCGGCCTCGGGCTGGTCGCCGCCCTCGCCACCCGGTGGGGGGTCGACGGCGCCGGCGCCAGCGGCAAGGTCGTCTGGGCGGAGCTGGCCCGCGGGTGCGCCGACTCGGGCACCGCGCCGATCATCGACACCTCCATCGACGCCGACCCTTCCACGGCCGGGCGGACCAGCTTCAACGTCAGGCTCGGGGACGTCCCGACGGATCTCCTGCTCGCGGCGAAGAACCACGTCGACGGGCTGGTCCGGGAGTTCACCCTGGCCACCACAGGTGCGCAGGCCGGGTCGAGCGGGCCGCTGCCCACAAGGCTGGCCGAACTGCTGCGGATCGTGACCACCCGCTTCTCCGAGCCCCGCAAGGCGATCAAACGCCAGGCGCTGGCCGCCGCGGCGGCCGGCCTCCCGCGCACCACCCTGGACCTCGCCCTGTCGCCCCGTTCCGCGGTCGCGGGCGAGGCCTACCTCGCGGCGCTGGAGGAGATCGAGAGCTACGCCCGCGCGGCCCGGCTGCTGACCCTGCAGTCACCGCCGCAGCATGTCGCCTTCCGCCGCTGGTACGTCCGCGCGCTGGTCGACCAGCTGCGGGCGCTGGAGGGCGGCGGCGGCCCGATCACGACACCGAGCTTCGAGCAGTACCTGCTCAACACCCTCGACGCGGAGGTCCTCGCCGGCCGCGCAACCGAACGCGCGGCACGGCTGCAGCGGGTCACCGCCGCGCTGGCCAGCGCGACAACCGCGGAGCAGGTCGCGGACGTCGTCGTCTCCGAAAGTGTGACCGCCCTGGCCGCGTCGGGCGGCGTCCTGCTCGTGCCGGCGGATCCCGGCCACGCCGGGCAGCGCGGCGGTCAGGTGCTGATCCCGGGCGCGGTCGGGTACGGCGAGGAGCTGATGGCCCAGCTGCGTGCCGAGCGCCTCGACGACCGGCTGCCCGCCGTGGACGCGCTGCGCAACGGTCGGGCGATCTGGCTGGAGTCCCGCGCCGAGTGCTATCTGCGCTATCCGGATCTGGCCCGACTGGAGCCGTCGGTGGTGGCCATGTGCTGCCTGCCGCTGGTGGTCACCAGGCAGGTGCTCGGCGCGCTGCGCTTCTCGTTCGACCATTCGCGCCTGTTCGACGCCGACGAGCGGAACTTCATCGAGGCGCTGGCCGCGCAGACCGCGCTGGCGCTGGAACGAGCCCGCCTGTTCACCGCCGAGCGCCACGCCAGGGAGCGGGCCGCGTTCCTCACCGCCGCGAGCGACCTGTTCGCCTCGACGCTCGACTCCGGCCGGATCCTCGAACGCCTCCTGCGGCTGCTGGTACCGCGGCATTCCGTGGCGGCGGCCAGCTGGCGGATCCCACCGCACGGCATCTCGGCGTCGGTCCCGCTCGACGCCACCGTCGTCACGGCCGCCACCGGCGGGGCGGACGTCGTCCGGACGCAGGGCGTCCCACCACCGGGCCCGGTGGTGGCGGCGGCCGGGCGTGGCACGGTCGTCCGTGAGCCGACCACGGGCACGGTGGCCTTCCCGCTCATCGTCGCCGGGCGCACCGCCGCCGTCGTCGCGTTGGGCCGCGCCGGCTTCGCGGACGGCTCGGCAGGCGGCGCCGCGGACGGCACAGCCGACGACGCGGCGGGCAGCACGGCGGACGACGCCAGCCGGCCCGACCGCGCACCCGCCAGGCTTCCCGGAGGCACCACCTTCGCAGCCACCGCTTTCCCAGACACCGCTTTCCCGGGCACCGCCTTCCCGGACACCGCCTTCGCGGGCACCGCCGTGGCAGACACCGCTTCCGAGGACGAGGCGCTGGTCGAGGAGCTCATCCGCCGTGCGAGCGGTGCGTTCGGGAACGCGCTCCAGTTCGAGCGCGAGCGCGAGATCGCGGTGACGCTGCAGCGCAGCCTGCTGCCCCGACGGCTGCCGCGCGTCGCCGGGCTCACCTTCGCCTGGCGCTACCTGCCGGGCAGCGCGGGTGCGCTGGTCGGCGGCGACTGGTACGACGTTCTCGCCCTGGAGGGTGGCCGGGCCGCGCTCATCATCGGCGACGTCATGGGGCACGGGCTGCACGCCGCCGCGACCATGGGGCAGCTGCGCGCGACCGCGCGGGCCTACGCCCTGGACAGCTTCCGGCCCGCCGCCATCCTCACCGCGCTCGACGCCGCGATGAACCGCCTGGAGCAGGCGAGCATCAGCACCGTGACGACGGCCGTCCTCGACCCGCGCCGCCGGGTGCTCACCGTGGCCTCGGCCGGCCACCTCCCGCCGTTGCTGATCCCGCGTCGGCGGCGGCCCTGGTTCCCGCCCGTGGAGCCGGGGCCGCCGTTGGGTGCCGGCGTCGCGGACTACCCGGAGCTGGAGGTGCCGCTGGAACCCGGAAGCACCGTGGTGCTGTTCACCGACGGGCTCGTCGAGGACCGTTCCCGGCCCATCGACCAGGGCCTGGAGCTGCTCCGCCGCCACGCGGCGCCCGGGCTGTCGCCCGAACGGCTCTGCGACGGCCTGCTCGCCACCCTCGACCGGACCCACGGCAACGAGGACGACGTGGCGATGCTCGCCGTCAGCCTGACGGACGCCGACTGACCGCTGACCGGCCAGCCACGGAGCGGCCAGCCACGGACCGACCGGTCCGCAGGCTGGCCGCGGCTTCGCCTCAGGGAGCCAGGATCAGGCGCAGCGGGTTTCCCTCCTTGGTGTGCATGCGCCGGACCGCGACGCTCGCCTTGCCCAGCGGCAGGACGTCGGTGATGGAGCGGGAGAAGTCGAGCCGGCCGTGGTCGACCAGGTCGACCAGCCGCGGCACGACGTCGTCACCCGAACCGAAATGCCCCATGATCCGGTGCTTGCGGTAGCTGAAGGTCGTGCTGTCCCGCAGTGTCAGGGGCCGGCCGGACAGCCCGACGACCACCAGGCGGCCCTCCTCCGCGAGCACGCCCAGCACCTGGTCGTAGACCGAGGCGACCCCGGCGAAGTCGAAGGCCGCGTTCAGCCCGGCGCCCTCGGTGAGGAAGAGGATCTGGTCCTTGAGCGTCGGGTCGCGGGGATCGAGGGCGAGATCGGCGCCGAGCTCCAGTGCCCGTGCCCGCGCGCCGGGCACCGGATCGACCGCCACGAGCGGATAGGCGCACACGGCCCGGAGCAGCTGGATCGCGTGCGAGCCCAGACCGCCCACACCCCACACGCCGGCCGCCTCGCCAGGGCGAACCTGCGCGGTGTTGACGATCGCGCTCCAGGGGGTGGAGACGGCGTCCGGAATGATGGCGGCCTGCTCGAAGGGGATCGAGTCCGGCAGGGCGAAGATCGAGTCGACGCTGGCCAGCGCGTAGTCGGCCCAGCCTCCGTCGTAGTCGACGCCGCGGGTGTAGGTCTCGCCGTCCCTGATCTCGCCGGCCTGCAGGACGACCCGCTGGCCGATGGACCATCCGCCGACCTCGGGCCCGAGCTCCGCGATCGTGCCCGCGACCTCGTGCCCGATCGTGACGGTGTCCTCGGCGAGATGCCGCGGCCGGCCGAGCGATCCGTCGATGAGGTGGACGTCCGACATGCACACCCCGGCCGCCGCGACCTTCACCAGCACCTGCCAGGGCCCGGGCACCGGCCTGGGGACGTCCTCGATCGTCAGGGTGCGGCTGGGGACGTGGAGGCGGGCCGCCCGCATCAGGTCCACGGATATCTTCCTCCGAATCTTCGTCGAGGTGGCAGGTATGCGCCGTCGCCGGCCGAGTCCGTTCGCCAGGGGTCGTTCACTGCGGCGAACGCATGAATCGCACCCTCTCAACAGACGACAATTCCCCAACAGGACGCAGTGCGGCAACAGGCCATCGGCCCTTCGTGGGACCAGGTACCTGGATGATTTCATCTCCGCCGCCACGCCGGGCGCGCAGGTCCCCGTCCGGCCCGGCGGTGTGCATCAACGCACCGAACCCTTTTCTCCGGATCAGCTGCGACGACCGGCCCCGGGCATTCTCGTCGCATTGTCCCGCAATCCCGGGGCGCAGCCGTGGACCATCGTCCAACTTGTCCGTTTCACCCGATTTAATCCACTGTTTCCCTGTCCGGACGTCGCCTGGCCACACTGGCGGCATGTCCCGGTCCGCGGCGGCCCAGACCACCCCCCGGGCGCCTCGGTCACACCGGCCGGGCGGCGTCGCCGCCCACCGGGCAGGGTTGGGTACCGCCGGCAGGTAGGGTTATCAACTGCAAGAACTCGCCCGCCTCGTGGTGCCGGACCACAGCGGTGCGTTGATCGCGCACCGTACGCGTTGATCGCGCACCGTGCGGATGGACCACCTCGGCCGCCGAAGCGGCCGACGCAGAGAAGGTCGACGAGGGTGGACGAGCCGAGGAGAGCACGCAACCGCGAGCGGGTGGTGCCGCGGGAGAAGCCGCAGCGCATCGCCGACGAGCTGCGGCGGCTCATCATCCAGGGCGAGCTGGCGGACGGCGAGTCCCTCGGGCACGAACCAGACCTGGTCGCCCGTTTCGGTGTCTCCCGCCCGTCACTGCGCGAGGCACTGCGCATCCTCGAGGCCGAGGGCCTGATCTCGGTCAAGCGCGGTGTCCTCGGCGGCATCGTGGCGCACCGGCCCAACCATCGGATGACCGCCCGCACGGCCGCCCTGGTCCTGCAGGCACGCGACGTCCCGCTGGCGGACGTGTACGAGGCGCGCAGCACGCTCGAACGCTTCGCCGCCCAGATCGTCGCCGGCTCCGACAGCCATCAGGAAGCCGCCACCGAGCTGCGCCGGCTGACGGCCGAGCAGCTCGAGGTCATCGACGATCCGGAGCGGTTCGGTCAGGCCAACTCGCGGTTCCATGCCCGGCTGGTCGAACTGGCCGGGAACCAGACGCTGGGCATCGTCGCGGAGATGCTCAACGAGATCGTCGCACGCGCCGTCGCCGCGGTGAGCCACCCGGAGGACGGTGGGGACCCGCTGGAGTCGGAGGAGACGCGCCTGCGCGGCCTTCGTTCCCAGGCCCGTCTCGCGGCACTCGTCGAGGCCGGCGACGCCTCGGCGGCCGAGAGGCACTGGGCGGAGCACATGGCGGTCGTCGGGCGGGTCCTGCTGGCCCACCGCGCGAAGACCGTGATCGACCTGATGCAGCACGAGTACTGAGCCTTCTCCGCGGAGAAGGCTCAGCGAGTGCCGGGTCGGTGGCCACGGCCGTTCGCGCGGCCGAGCACGATCGCGGTCGAGAACGCTACGACGTGCCGTCGGGGGCCCAGAGGATGTTACGGGTCCTCAGCATGGTGACGACACGTTCTCCGTGCTGTTCGAGCAACGCGACGAACGCCGCTTCGGCACTCGCGCCGTCCCGAGCCTTCACCGCCCGGTAGACAGCGGAGATGCCCTTCTTCTGCGGCGTGATCGTGCCCGGGACGAGCGCGAAGAAGTTCCCCGGCACGATGCCCATCATCAGGCGGCTCATCGCCTTGAGCCGGGGCGAGGCCGCCAGCGCGAAGATCTGCCGGAGAAACACCTCGTTCGCGTCGAGCACGACCTCCGGGTCGGTCGCCGCGTGCAGCGTACGCTCCGCCGCCCGCAACCGGCCGATGCCCTCGTCATCGCCACGCTCGGTCGCACGCGCCGCCGCGAAACCGTAGAGCATGCCGAGGATGCCGTAGTGGTCACGGACCGAGTTCTCGTCCAGACCGTGCACGAAGGCGCCGCGGTGCAGCTCGTTGGTCACCCAGCCCTCACGGTCGAGGACGATGATCGCCTCCCGCACCGGAATCCGGCTCACGCCGAGCTCCTCGGCGATCTCGTCCTGGCGCACATGATCACCCTGGCGCAGCACGCCCGAGAAAATCAGGTTGCGGATGTGCTCCGCGACCTGGGTACCGCTGCTGCGGCGATCAATCGCCGGGCGGCGGCCGGACGCATGTTCCGCGACGGGCGCCGACGGGACTCGGCCATGGGCAGGTATCGGGGGGCTCCTTCTCGTCATCCGGCGCTGACGCCAGGCACCGGATCTCTCCACGCCGCCCAGCGCAAGACTGAGACAGCCTGCCAATCGTATCCAAGCTACGCACCGCACCGGCCCAGGCCCGCGCTGGTCAGCGCCGATCCGCACCGGTCGGAGACAAAGCTGAGACACAGACGGACACCGGAAGATCCGGTGAGGCTGGAAAGGGTGGTAGGGTCCCCGACCGGCCGGTCACCCGGGTAACCGGCCGGGCCAGGCGAGCGGCGGGCCGGCCACACCAACCAGCTCCGCGGTCGCCGAGAAGTCGACCGGAACCTCGATCACATGCACGCCGGGCTTCGCCAGCGCCGCCGCGAGCCGATCACGGTGTTCCTGCGCCGAACGCAGATCGCCGTCATCACCCCAGATCTCGACCACGATCGTTCCTGGGGCACCAGCCGCCCGGTCAAGCAGTGTGCCGGTCACGCCGGTCGTGGGCAGGGCGTCGACCACGGCCACGGCGGACCCGCCCGGCCGGGACGCCGCGCCGAGCGCACCGGCCAGCGCCACGCCCGCCGAGCCGACCGGTGGCACCCGGACACTGCCGAGCCGGGTCGTCGGCAGCGCCCGGGCGACCCAGAGCGCGGCATGGCCGGGCTGCGTCCAGACGGCGGCGCCGTCCGGCAGCATCTCGGCGATGTCGGCGGCGGCCCGCGCGGGGTTCAGCGGCCCGGCGGTCTGCTGGTAAAGCGGCTGCACGACCGCGGCCAGCTCCCGGTAGAGCCGCGGACGCTCGCCGCCGGCCTGGACACCGGCCCCGCCGCGTGGGCGCAGCGCGGCCGGGGCGCCCATCAGCTCCTCCGGTGCCAGCTCGAGGATCTGATCCGGCCGCACGCCCGCGGCCCGCAGCAGGTCTGTCGGCCACTCGTCGGCGTCGAGCCCCACGGCGACGACGAGCCCGGACCCGCTGGCGCCGGCGAGCGCCAGGTCGAGTTCCTGCAGGCCACCGGTCCCCAGGTGGAAGGGGCTGTCCCAGCGGAACAGGCCTTTGGCCGTGAAGGTGTTCAGCACACCCAGGCCGGTGCGCTCGGCGAACGCCCGCAACTGCTCGACGGCACCGGACCGGATCACGCCCCGGCCCGCGAGGATGAGATCGACCGGCGGGACAGCGCCCGTGTCGTCGGGGGTGACGGCGCTCGCACCGGCCGGGAAACGGGCCGCGAGGCCGGGGTCGGCCCACAGCCGCGGCACGCCGGGCTGGTCCGCAAGCGCGCCGCCCGTCGCGGATGACGCGGCCGACGCTGGTAGTACGGCCCCTGCGGGTGATACGAGCGGCTGTGGTGGCGCGGCCGGGTCGAATCCGAGCCGGACGGCGATCACGCCCAGGCCTCGCCGGCGGGCCTCGGTAACCTCGGCGACGACATCCGCCGGTGAGGAGACCGGCGTGGGCCGCGCCGCCGCCGTGACGGGGCGCGACACCAGGGTGAGCACATCGCCGTCGAGCACCGCCCCGAGGCCGCCGCCCATCGTGCCCTCGGCCTCCGCGACGAGCAGCGCGCTCGGCAGATCGGAGGCATCCAGGCATGCGACCCCGGCCTCGCCGCCGCCCCCGAGCGGCGGCCCGCCAGGCGTGCAGGCCAGGACACCGACACCCAGCCGTGCGAGCAGATCCATCAGTGCCATGCCACCTCCACCGATCGCTGCTAGGATAATTTATACAAAATCAGTGCCGACGGCACACCCAGTCCAGGACGCCGGGCGGGCGCCGGCGAGCTCCAGCCAGGGGAGGAACCACGATCAACAAGACGTCACAGATCCTGCCATCCTTCCTCCCGATCCGCCCGGCTCGGCTGCCGACCGATCCGCAGCGGTGACAGCGGAGCATCCCGCATGAGGAACCTGTGTCGCGACTCGCTGGCATCCAGCAGCCGGCGGTGCCACTGGCCCGCGCCCGAGCTCCGGTCCAGCGTGGCCTTTTCGAGGTCGGCCCACTCCGCCCAGCTCGGAATAGCCCAGAGCAGCAAGCATTCGGCATCATCCGCCATGGCGGTGTGGAATGCGCCGACCAGCTGCCACCCATGTTCGGTATAACACGGAATCGCCTCGTCCGCGACCACGGAGAGGAATTCCGGTGCAGTGCCCCGCGGCACCCTGATCATTTCATGCGCGTACAGCTCACCGCGCACACCGTCGGCACAGAGCTCGGAAACGGTGCGGGTCCAGGGGGCCGGAACGAGGATCCGGTCGAATCCGCCGCTGCGGTACTCGGCCGCCTCCAGCCACCATTTCTCGAGCTTCGGGTCCTGGAACGTGGCGCTGGACGTCTCATGCTGCAGGCCGGCGGCCAGCCCGTCGAAGCCGTCCTCCTCCCACAGGTTCACGACCTGCGGCCACCGGCCCGTCGTGCCGACGACGCCCCAGACCCCGTAGCAGAGCTGATTACGCTCCTCCTGCGCGATCGGGCTCCAGTTCGCCGTCATGTGGTGGACGTAACGGGCCCTGTTCGAACCCTTGATATCAATGAACTCGTGCGTGTAGACCTTGGTATTCACGGATCACGCCCTCCCGGCCTCCCGAACGGGGCCAAAGCATGCATCAGACGGTTCCGACAGAATAACTGGTGTCCTGTTCTGATGGCTAGTACCGTTTTCGCGATAACCACCGGCCACCTTGGCCGTCCGGCGACACCGAACATTCGGGAGGTTCGATGACCTCGTCGTTCAGCACGGAACTCGAAGAACTACGCTCAGCGGTCCGGTCGTTCCTCGACGACACCACCGGGGAGAACGCGGTCCGGGCGTACCTGGGCGCCGCCGAGGAATTCGACCGCACCGCGTGGTCGGTCCTGGCCGAGCAGCTCGGCCTGCTCGGGCTCGCCATTCCGGAGGAGTACGGCGGCGCCGACCACGGATTCACCGAACTGGCGGTGGTGTTCGAGGAGATGGGCCGGGCCCTGTACGGCGGCCCGTTCCTGGCCACCGTCGCGGCGGGCCAGGCAATCCTGCTCATCGGGGACGCCGCGGCCAGCGCGGACCTACTGCCCGCGATCGCCTCCGGCCAGACCGTGGCCACCGTCGCCGTCGCCGAGCGCGACGGGCGGTGGGAGGAGGCCTCCGTCCAGACCCGCGCGACCCGCACCGGTGACGGTGCCGATGCCGGCGGAGCCGGCTGGCGCCTCGACGGCACCAAGATGTTCGTGCTCGACGGCTGCGCCGCGGACCTGATCCTCGTCGCCGCGCGCACCGACCGCGGTGTCGGCCTGTTCGCCGTCGACGCCGCGACCGCTGGCACAGCCGTTGGGTTGCGGCGCACCCCGCTGGCGACCCTCGACCAGACCCGGAAGCAGGCCCGCATCGACCTCGACGGTGTCGAGGCCCGGCTGATCGGCGCCGAGGGAGCCGGGTGGGCCGCGGTCGAGGGCACCTACCAGCGTGTTCTGGTCGCGCTCGCGGCGGAGCAGGTCGGCGGCGCGGCCCGGGCCCTGGAGATGGCGGTGGACTACGCCCGCTCCCGGTTCCAGTTCGGCCGGCCCGTCGGCTCCTTCCAGTCGATCAAGCACAAGTGCGCGGACGTCCTGATCGAGGTCGAGTCGGCCCGTTCGGCCGCCTACGCGGCCGCGGCGGCCGCCGCGACCGACGACCCGGAGCTGCCGCTGCTGGCGAGCCTCGCGGCCGCCTACTGCACGGAGGCCCACCTGCACGCCGCGTCGGAGAACATCCAGATCCACGGGGGCATCGGCTTCACCTGGGAGCACCCGGCCCACCTGTACTTCAAGCGGGCGTCCAGTGCGCGGTTGATGTTCGGGGACCCGGCCTACCACCGGGAGCGGGTCGCCCAGCTCATCCCCGAGTGAGCGGACGGCACGCCGCCGCGTTGGTGAAGCTCGCGCCCCACCAACGCGGCAGAACCCCTGGTTTCGACCGGGCGAGCGCGAAGATCTGAGGATCTCGGTCGTTCCAGCAACCAGAATCCTCAGATCTTTCTCGGCAGCAGCGGCGCCGCGCCAGACGCCAGGCGGCAGCTATGCGGGGATGCGCTCGAAGATCGCGGTGATGCCCTGCCCGCCGCCGATGCACAGGGTTTCCAGCCCGTAGCGGACCTCACGGCGGTGCATCTCGTGCAGCAGCGTCGCGAGGATCCGCCCGCCGGTCGCGGCGACCGGGTGGCCGAGCGAGATCCCGGAGCCGTTCACGTTGAAACGGTCCCAGTCCGCGGCGCCGAACCCCCACTCGCGGGTGCAGGCCAGCACCTGCGCCGCGAAGGCCTCGTTCAGCTCGATCAGATCGATGTCCGAGAGCTTCAGGCCGGCGCGCTCCAGCGCCTTGGCGGTCGCCGGCACCGGTCCGATGCCCATCCGCGACGGCTCCACGCCGGCGGCGGCCCAGCTCACCAGACGGGCCAGCGGACGCAGCCCAAGCCGCTGCGCCGCCTCCGGATGCGTCACCACACACGCCGACGCCCCGTCGTTCTGCCCGCTGGAGTTCCCGGCGGTGACGGTCGACTCCGGGTCGGTGCGGCCCATCACCGGCCGCAGCCGGGCCAGTGACTCGAGGGTGGTGTCCGCGCGAGGATGCTCGTCGGTGTCCACCACCGTCGCTCCGCCGCGCTTCGGCACGGAGACGGGGATGATCTCCTCGGCGAACCGGCCCGCGGCCTGCGCGGCGACGGCCCGCTGGTGCGAGCGCAACGCGAACTCGTCCTGCTCGGCACGCGGGATCCCGTACTCGCGCCGCAGGTTCTCCGCCGTCTCGATCATCCCGCCGGGTACCGGGTGGTTCTCGCCACCGGCGGTGACCCGCCCGCGGGCGAGCGCGTCGTGCAGGGTCAGGTTGCCGCCGCGCGCCCCCCACCGCAGCTCGGTGGAGTAGAAGGCCGCGTTGCTCATGCTCTCCGCACCGCCGGCGATGACCACCTCGGCGACGCCGGTCTGCACCTGCATCGCGGCCAGGGCCATCGCCTGGACCCCCGATCCGCACCTGCGGTCGAGCTGCAGGCCGGGGACGGTGATGTCCAGGCCGGCGTCCAGCGCGACGACACGGCCCAGTGCCGGGGCCTCCATCGTCGGGTAGCAGGAGCCGAACACCACGTCGTCGACGTCCGCCGAGCCCAGACCCGTCCGCTCCAGCAGCCCGCGCACGACCGCCGCGCCGAGCGCGTGCGCACTCAGCGGCTGCAGTGCCCCGCCGTAGCGGCCGACCGCGGTTCGAACCGGCTCGCAGATCACCGCTTCACGCATCACACACCATCCCGATCACTCACGCCGCCGTCCATCCGCTGACCTGCCCGCCCGTATGCCCGCGCCCGGGGCGCGTTCGCGGGCCGTCCGGGCTATTCACCCACGGGCGGGGTCTGCGGCGCGAGTTCCACCCAGCGCGGCTCGCGCTTCTCCACGAAGGCCTGCGGGCCCTCCGTCTGGTCCGGATGTCCCCATACGGAGACCAGTTCGTCGGCGCCGTTGCGGCAGGCGTCGGTCAGGCCGCTCTCCAGCGCGCCCCACAGCGCCCGCTTCGTCGCCGCCATCGCGGCCGGCGAGTTGCGCGCGATCGTCTTGGCGAGCTCCCCTGCGCGTTCCCGCAGCCGCTCGGGCTCGACGAGCTCGCTGACCATGCCGAGCTCGTAGGCCCGCTGCGCCGACATCCGCTCGAACCGGCCGACCAGCGCCATCCGCATCACCGGCTCGAACGGCATCTTGCGCAGCAGCGCGATGTTCTCGAACGCCACCACCTGGCCGGCTGACACGTGCGGGTCGAAGAACTGCGCGTCGGACGACGCCAGCACGATGTCGGCGTCCGCCACGAAGTGGAACCCGCCCCCGGCGCACAGGCCGTTCACGGCGGCGATCACCGGCTTGCGCACCTTCTGGTGCCAGGCGGTGAAGTGCAGGTCCAGCTTCTCGACGGACTCGCGGTAGCGCTCCATGCCCAGCCCGTCGGTGGCGAGCTCGGTCATGTCCACGCCGGTCTGGAACGCCCGTCCCTCACCGGTGTGGACGATCACCTTGACCGCCGGGTCGGAGTCGAGCTCGGTCCAGGCGGTGGCGAACTCGTCCCGCATCCGGCTGCTCATCGCGTTCAGCTGGCGCGGCCGGTTGTTGATCAACCAGCCGACCGGCCCCCGGCGCTCCACAATCAGGGTCTCGTAGGACGAATAGCTCACCGATGTGCCTCTCTCACGGGCGGTCCGGGCTCGGCCCACCGCGGCTCACGTCGCTCGGCGAAGGCCGCTGGGCCTTCCAGCTGGTCGGGATGGCCCCACATGCCCATCAGCTCGGCCGCGCCGGTGACGCAGGCGTCCGACAGGCCGGACTCCAGCGCGCCCCACAGCGCCCGTTTCGTCGCCGCCATCGCGGCCGGCGAGTTGCGGGCGATGGTCTCGGCGAGCTCCTGCGCCCGCTCCCGCAGCCGCTCGGGCGGATCGACGATCTCGCTGATCATGCCGAGCTGGTAGGCGCGGGCGGCACCGATCCGCTCGTGCCGGCCGGCCAGCGCCATCCGGGCGATGGTCTCCGCGGCCATCCGCCGGCTCAGCGCGATCCCCTCGAACGCCGTCGCCTGCCCGACCGACACATGCGGGTCGGTGAACTCGGCGTCCGAGGCGGCGATCACGATGTCGGCGTCGGCGACGAAGTGCAGGCCGCCGCCGGCGCACAGCCCGTTCACCGCGGCGATGACGGGCTTCGCGACCTTCGTGTGCCACGCGGTGATCTTCAGCTCGGCTCGGCGGGTCTGCCGCGAGTGCTCCCGCAGCGCCGCCGGGTCACGGCTCAGCTGGACCACGTCCAGCCCGGTCTGGAAGCGCTCACCGGCCCCGGTGTTGACGATGACTCGGACCGCGGGATCCGCGTCCAGCTCGGCCCAGGCCGCCGGCAGCGCCGAGAGCATGGCGGCGTCCATGGCGTTGCCGACCTCGGGCCGGTCGAACACGAGCCAGCCCACCGGCCCGTGCCGTTCCACCAGCAGCCCCGATGACACCCGTCAGCTCCGGGGGACGTCGCGCCAGGGCTTGCCCTGGTACGGGTCGGGCTCGCGGGGCAGGCCGAGCACACGCTCGGCGAGGATGTTCTTGTTCACCTCGGTGGTGCCTCCCTCGATGGTGTTCGCGCGGCTGCGGAGCATGCCCCGCACCTCGTGGATGAGCGACTCCGCGTACTGGGCCGCGACCGCGTCGGCATCGGTGCCAGCACCAGCTCCGGCGCCGCCGTCGGCACTGGCGGCGGGCCCCGCCTGGACGGCCGGGCTCTCCCAGGCCGCGCCGGACGCCCCGAGGATCTCGACGGCGAGCGCCTGCATGCGCTGGTTGAGCGTGCCCTGCTGCACCTTGCCGATCGAGCTCTCCGGCCCCGGCGCCAGGCCGGCCCGCAGCCGCTGGCGCACCCGCTCGTTCGTCCAGCCCCGGATCCGTTCCTCGGTGTAGAGCTTCACGATCTCCTGGCGCATCACCGGGTCGTCCCAGCCACCCGGCAGGCCCTGCGCGCTGACCTTGCGCGCCAGCCGGATCAGGCTGGCGATACCCGAGCCGCCGATGCGGTCCACGCCGCCCGACCCCGCGCCCGACACCATCTGCCGCTCACCGGACAGCGTCGCGCCCGCCACCCGCCAGCCGTCGCCGACCCGGCCGATCCGCTGGCTGTCGGGGACGACGGCCTCGTCCAGGAAGACCTCGCAGAAGTCGACCTCGCCGGTGATGTGCCGCAGCGGGCGGACGTCCACCCCCGGCTGGTGCATGTCCAGCAGGAAGTAGGTGATCCCGGCCCGCTTGGGGACGTCCGGATCGGTGCGGGCCAGCAGCACGCCGTAGTCGGCACGGAAGCCCCAGGTCGTCCACACCTTCTGGCCGGTGATGATCCACGAGTCACCCTCGCGGACCGCCCTGGTCGCGAGCGACGCGAGATCGGAGCCGGCGCCGGGCTCGGAGAACAGCTGGCACCAGAACTCCTCGTTGCGCACGATCGGGGGCAGGAAACGCAGCCGCTGCTCCTCGGTGCCGTGCGCGAACAGGGCCGGTGCCGCGTTCGACAGGCCGAGCGGGTTGAGCCGGCCCAGGTTGAACGGACGCAGCTCCGCGTCGACGACGCGGGCGAGGTCGGGCGCCAGGCCCAGCCCGCCGTAGGCCGGCTCCCAGGTCGGCGCGACCAGCCCGGACCGGCCGAACACCGGGTACCACCGCTCGTACTCGTCCCGCGAGCGCACCAGCCGGATCGCCGCGGCGCCGCCGCGGCGCCCGGCCTCCTGCCAGGCGGCCGGGACATGCTCGGCCACCCACGCCTGGACGGCGGCGCGGACCTGCTCCGCGTCCGGCGACGGCGGGAGCTCCAGCCGCCCGTCCGCGCCCGTGGACGTCCGCGGGCCCTCCACCATCTCGTGCTCCTTCACCATCGGTAAATGCTCGGGTGCTCAGGTGTTCAGGTGCCCGGCTGCTCAGGTGCCTGCTGCTCAGGTGCCTGGGTCCGGTCCGGTCCGGTGCCTAGCGGCCGCTGAAGCGTGGGCGCCGCTTCTCCCGGAAGGCGCCGAGCCCCTCCCGGAAGTCCTCGCTGCGTGACGACAGCTCCAGCGCGAACGCCTCGTTGCGCAGCTGGTCGTCCAGCTCGGCGGTGGCACCGGCGGCCAGCAGCCACTTGGTGAGCCCGACCGCGACCGTCGCGGCTCCCGCGAGCTCCGCCACGATCTCCTCGACGGCGCCGTCCAGGTCGGTGGCCGGGACGGCCCGGTCGACCAGGCCCCACTGCGCCGCGTCCGCGCCGGTGACCTTCTCGCCGAGCAGCAGCATCCGCCGGGCCCGGACCTCCCCGACGCGGCGCTGCAGCAGCCAGCTCAGGCCGCTGTCGGGGGTGAAGCCACGATCCGCGAACGGCGCCCAGAAGGTGGCGTCGGCCGTGGTCACGGTGATATCCGCGGCGAGGGCGAGAGCCAGGCCGATCCCGGCGGCCCAGCCCCGCACCGCGCATACGACCGGCGTCTGCACCGTCTGGACCAGCGGGATGAGCCGGTGGGCGGTGGTCGGCAGCCGCCGCTGGATGCTGCCCGCCCGCGGCCGGACCGCAGCACCACCGTTGCCGTTGGCGCTGCCGCTGCCGTTGGCGCTGGGCTTCGCGTTGCGGGCGATGATGTCCGCGCCGCCGCAGAAGTGATCCCCGGCGCCGGACAGCACGATCACCCGCACGGACTCGTCCTGGCCGGCCGCCTCGATCTCGTCGATGAGCTGGCGCATCATGGCGTCGTCGATCGCGTTGCGCTTGTCCGGCCGGTTCAGCCGCAGGCGCAGCACCCCGCCCTCGGCGCTGACCACGAGCCCGCCGGCGGTGTCACTCATTCGGCGAACCGGTCGATGATGGCGTCGAGCGTCTCGGTGAGCGTGGTGGCGCCGCCGGGTGGGTCGGGCAGGACGACCGGCCCGCGCTCACGGCTGGGCAGCAGGATGGTCGCCGACCCCGGGGTCGTCACGGCGCCGCGCTGGTTGGTCGCGGTCAGCTCGACGTCGACGGCGGGGCGGTCGCCCTCGGCGAGATAGCGCCGGGTCACCGTCCCGCGCAGCCACTGGGTGTCGCCGACGTAGTTGAACGCCCGGAACTCGCAGCGCAGCTTCCACAGCCAGGCGTCGTCGCCCATCCAGTCCGTGCACAGGTGGATGAGCCAGGTCTCGCGCATCCGGCCGTAGTCGAAGGTGGTCGGGTTGCCGGAGCGCCGGGCGTACTCGGGATCCCAGTGGACGCGCTGCAGCACGTCGGGGATGTTCAGCTCGTCGCGGTGGTAGAAGCCCGGGATGCGCCTGCGGTTCTCCACCGCGAGCCGCAGCGGGACCACCCCGTAGAGGCCCATGCCCATGCCGACGTGCCAGCAGACGATGTCGGTGACGGTGAGCGGGCCCTTCACCATGGGGCCGAGCTCGTCCCCGACGGCGACGTCCTCCCAGTAGCGCGGCAGCGCCCCGCGGCGGGTCTCGGCGGCGGCGGCCTGCTCGATCTCGGCGATCTGCTCGTCGGTGTAGGGCGCCGGCTCGATCGCGGTGTACTTGCCACGCGCGCGGGCCTTCGAGCGCTCGGTACGGATCATCATCTTGTACTGCCCCGACAGCGGCCCGCCCGCGGCGTCGGCGAAGACCTGGCCGGTCCACTCGTGGATGGCCCGCCCGGCGAACTCGCTGACCTTGTCGTGCACGCCGACCAGGGCGTTGCGCCGACGCACCCGGGTGCCGGGCCGCAACGGAGCCCACCATTCGCGCACACTGGCGGAGTAGAAGGCGTGGACGCCGCGCAGCGGGTCGCCCTTCATCAGGTCGCGCCGGTCGGCGGGCACCTCGGCGACCTCGTCCTCACCGATCAGCGTGTCCCCGCCGACCAGGGGCGGCGGGGCGATCAGGCCCTGCCAGCGGGTGCCGGCGGCGTAGTCCTCCTCGGCGTAGAGCGGGTTGTCGTCGCCGTACGCAGTGGCGACGTGCCGGAAGGCGTCCGCGCCGGGCAGCCGGTAGTGCGGCGGCCTCGGGTTCGGCTCGGGCACGCCGATACGCGCGCGCAGGCGAGCGACGCCCTCGTCGGTGATCACCCCGCGCGGGCGCCGCGGCGCCGGCTCCGGCGGGGCGGCGCCGGTTGCGGCGGCGGCCTCGGCGTCGGCCCGGGGCTCAGCCTGGGGATCGGCCTGGGGCTCGGATTCGGAGCTGGTACTGGTCGCCATCTGCCAAGACCTCGCACTCACCTGGGCTGCCTCCGTTCGTCGGATCACCGGCTCACCCCGCAGGCACCTGCCGGCCACGGGGACCGGCACAGCGGGAACGGGCCGAGCGCCGCCCGGCAGCCATCCAAGGATGATGGATATTGTATATATCAAGGCTTCGCGTTGCGCGACCATCCGGAACACGGCACGCGAAGGTCGACGGCGGTTCACCGCGGGTCCGCCGGGCCGCCACCCACCGGGGCCGCCCCACCCGGTCAGCCCTCGGCAGCCGCCATGGACTCGATGACCGGCACCACGGCCCGCCGCAGGTAGTCGCGCAGCACCGGCTCCGACCCGGTCCGGCCGCTGTCGAACATGAGCAGGGACAGCAGCCAGCGCACGATCGTCTCCACGATCTCGTCCAGATGCTGCTCGAGCCGGGGGTCGTAGTCCACCACCGGCGCGATGATCGGCCTGGCGATCGCCAGCGCCTCCACGGACAGCGCGTCGGTCGCGTCCCACGCCGGGCCGATCCCCATGATCGGCCGCAGCGCCGGCTCCGCGCGGAACTCCCGGCGGACGGCGACCAGCGCCTCGACCGCGAACTCGCCCGCCGTCGTGGCACGACTGCGTGCGGTGACGGCGACCCGCTCGGCGATCTGCGCGCCGACCCGGCCCAGTGCCGCCGAGACCAACGCCTCGCGGGTGTCGAAGTAGGCGTAGACAGTCGGGCGGGACACCCCCGCGATCGTCGCGACCGCGCTGATCGACGTCCGCTCGACGCCACGGCGGCGGATACACGCCACCGTGGCGTCGAGAATCTTCTCCCGGGCCGGGACGGACCGGTCCGCCGGCGACGCGGAGTGGTCGACGGGACCGGGCGCACGGCCGGACCAGGGCGCGCGCCGTGTGCCGGCGGCGGCCTGGGTCTCGGTCTTGGACTCGGTCTCGTGCGCGGGTTCCACCCGTCTCCTCCCAGGCTCCGGCGAGCCTATCGCGCGGCGCCGCCTCAGCCTGCGCTGCTTGGCCGGCGTCACTCGGCCGGCCGCCACTGCTCGACCGGGGTTACTCGGCCGCCGCCGCGTCAGCCGGGTCGGCGGGCTTCGGCTCGGCGGTCAGCAACGGCGAGTGGGTGTTCGACGGCCACTGCGGCCGGTAGTAGCCGCGGAAGTGCAGCTCGCCACCGCGCAGCTCACGGATCGTCAGAAAGTCGCCCTTGTAGCCGCGGTGGTCGTACGGCGCGAACGTGATGTAGGCGCCCGGGCCACCGTTCGTGCACGGCATCCACTTGATCTTCTCGAGGCCGAGCCGGACCTCGCTCGGGATGGGGATCATCGCGTTCGCGATGCCGTGGATGCCGGCGCGGGCCGTGTCGTAGCCCAGCGCGACGACGACGTTGCGGGTCACCCGCCCGAACCTCGCCTCGAACCGCCGGACCATCGCCTCGTAGTTCGGGTTCGCGCCGTCCTCACCGAGCTGGTCGACGCCGTGCCAGCCCTCCAGGCCCTCCGCCCAGGCGTTGGAGTTGGAGTAGAACATGAACGCGGTGCCCATGAAGCGGGGCGGATCCCAGTCGAGGGCTTTGAACGCGGCCGCGAAGTGGAACGTCGAGTAGCCGTAGCCCATGTAGACGATGGCCTCGGCGCCCTGCTCGCGCATCGTCGCGAGCTTCTCCTGGAAGCCACGCGGGTTCGGCCCGAGGCTGACCTCCTTGACGATCTCCACGCCGACGTTCTGCGCGGCGAGCCGGAAGTAGTCCGAGTAGTGGTCCCCGGAGGAGCCCTTCTCCCAGAAGAACCCGACCTTGGTGTAGCCCTGCTGCGCGCACCAGTTGGCGCCCATCACCGACTCGGTCGGGATGTCCCCGTTGGCGACCGTGAAGCAGTAGTCCCCCGCGAACTTCACGCTGCCGGTCCAGCCGATGCAGGCCACGCCGGTGGCGTTGACGACGTCCTGCAGGTTCAGCGAGTTGTCGGAGATCATCGGGCCGAGCACCACGACGCAGCCGAGCTCGACCAGCTTCAGGTAGCCCTGCCGGACCTTGCGGTAGTTCTCCCGCGGCAGGCCGCGCGCGTCGACCGTGATGATCTCGACCGGCCGGTCGTAGACCCCCTCGTTCAGCGCGTCCTCGATCGCCAGGATGGTCGAGTCGATCCAGTCCGACAGCAACTGGCCGAGGTCCATGTCGACCAGGATGCCGATCTTGACGGGTTCGAACGGGTCCCCCTGGCCGACCACCCCACGGGTCGGCGGGTACACGACGATCGACTCGACCGCCTTCTCCCCGACCTGGCCGCCGCCCTCGTACCAGCGGCCCTGCGGGTCGTTGTAGGTGACCGCGTCCGTCCCGCGCTCCACCGTCGACACCGCGCGGTCGGGCCGGGCGATCCCATGGTCGATCGGCGCCGGGAACATCCGGTGCGCGTACTGCACGGGCTTTTCCTCGCTCATCAGCGCGACTCCCTATTTCCAAGGCCCGCCGGGACGGACCAGATCTTCATATCCGAAAGGGCTCGGAGCAGCTCAGGATCGACACAGCAGCAGGTCAGGACCGGTGGAGCAAGGTCATCACCTCGGTCACGACGAGCGCGCCGGCCTCGTCGCGGAACTCCGAGCGGACCCGGACGAACGTCCGGCGCCGGTCGTCGCGACCGGTCTTCACCTGGACGTCCTCGACCACGCCGGTGAGGGTCAGGACCGCGCCGACGAGCACCGGCGCGTGGTAGGTGAACTCCTGCTCCGCGTGCAGGATCAGCCCACCGCCCGCGCGCAGCTCGCCGATCAGCTCGGTGAGATCCACCGCGCCCGGCGGCTGCTCCGGGCTCAGCTCCTCGTAGGCGGCGAGCAGGCGGGCGGCGAAGGTGAACGTGGGGGGCGCGGGAATGCCGGCGAAGCCGGCCTCGGCCGCCACGTCCGGGCGCTGGTAGACGGGCGAGGTGTCGGTGACCGCGGTGGCGAACGCGGCGACCTGCCCGCGTTCCACCACGACCGTCGCCGACCGCAGCGCGCGGCCGGTCACGTCAGTTGTACTCATGAGCAGAACTCCAGGGGAAGGCGAGGCGCGGTTCAGGCGGGCCGGAACACCGGCAGGGTCACCTCGCCGACGTCGGAGAAGTCGACCTTGAGCCGCATGCCGATGGTCAGGTCGGCCTCGGTGGCGCCGACGATGGTGGTCTCCAGCCGCGGTCCCTCGTCGAGGTCGACGATGGCGGCAAGGTAGGGAACCCGGTCCCGGAAGGGCGGCAGGTCGTTGGCGTGCACCTGCGACCAGGTGTAGAGCGTCCCGGTGCCCGCGGCCTGCTCCCAGCTGACGTCCTCGCTCCAGCAGGTCGGGCAGAACGGCCGCGGGTACAGGTGCGCCCGCCCGCAGCCGCCGCACCGGCGCACCAGCAGCTCGCCGCGGCGCGCCGCCTCCCACCACGGCGCGGTCTCCGCCTCGATCGTCGGCAGGTCGTATCGTGCTCCGCCGCTCATGCCGACCGCCGCCGCGGTGCCGCGACCGCCGAGCCGGTGAGGACGACGGCGCCCTTCTCGGTGACCACCCGGCAGTCGAGCTCGACGAGGTGGGTGGCCTCGTCCTTGCCGCGCACCGTGATCTCGGTGGTCAGGGTGTCGTCCGGCCAGGCCTGCTCGGTGAAGCGGACCTTGTAGCCGCGCAGGTTGCCGATGCCGACGAAGTCGGTGAGCGCGGTGGCCAGGAAGCCCGCGGTGAACATCCCGTGGGCGAACACCGAGCGCATGCCGGCGGCCTGGGCCTTGACCTCGTCGTGGTGCATCGGGTTGAAGTCGTGCGACGCACCCGCGTACCGCACCAGGTCGGTGCGGCTGAGCCGATGGCTGCGCGCCGGCGCCTGCTCGCCCTCCCCGAGATCCTCGAAGAAGACTCCACCTTCGTCCATGTGCTCTCCTGACGGCGCTCCACCGGCCCCGGCACGGATCAGGCCCGGTCCGACGAGCGAAGGATTGGATAGTAAATACAGTCTGGCGGACCGGCCGGCTACCCGCGCGGGATCACGAGCGCGTCGACCGCGACGGCGCCCCGGCCGGCCGGCCGCACCATGATCGGGTTGATGTCGAGCTCGGCGATCTGGTCGCCGAGCTCGACGGCGAGGGCCTGCAGCCGCATGATCGTCTCGACGAGCGCGTCGATGTCGCCAGCCGGGCGGCCGCGGGCGCCCCGCAGCAGCCGCACACCCCGGGTGGACTCGATGACCGCCCGGGCCCGGTCCGCGTCGAACGGCGGCACCGCGAAGGCGACATCGGCGAACACCTCGGTGAACACACCGCCGAGCCCGAAGGTGATCGTCGGGCCGAAGGGCGGCTGGTGCGACAGGCCCAGGATCACCTCGGCGACCGCGTCGGTCACCATCTCGGCGACGACGACCCCGTCGATCCGGGCGTCCGGGGCCGCGGTGAGGGCGGTGGACGTCAGCCGGGCGTAGGCCGCCCGCACGTCGTCCGCGTCCCGGACACCCACGGCCACCAGGCCAAGGTCGGACTTGTGCGCGATGTCGGCGGAGGCGATCTTCAGCACGACCGGGAAGCCCAGCTCCGTCGCGGTCGCGACCGCCTCGTCCGGTGAGGTGATGAGCCGCTCCGTCACCACCGGGATGTCGTAGGCCGCCAGCAGCTGCTTGGAGTCGACCTCGTTGAGCGCGCCGGAGCGGGTCGCCAGCAGCGCCCGCGCCCGCGCGGTGGCTTCCACGGACGCCCGCGGCGCGCTGCTCTCGGCCTCCAGGGCGAACGGGCTGCGGTACTCACGGACGAGCCGGGAGAAGCGCCCGAGCTCGCCGAGCCCGCGCACCGCGGCGCCGAACGAGTGGAACAGCGGCACGCCGGCCGCGCACAGCGCGCGGTACGCGTCATCGTCGCGGATCGGCGACGTCCAGGCGGCGACCACCGGCTTGCCCTGCCCGGCCTGCGCGCGCTCGTGCAGCGCGATCAGGTCGCGGGCCAGCGCGTCGCTCATGCCCGGGAACACCCCGGTGATCGGCGCGAACAGCACGTCCACGTTCGGGTCGTCGAGCATGATCTCGAGCACCCGGCGGTTCTCCGGGCGCGCGGTGATCACACCGCCGGAGTCGACGGGGTTGTCGCGCTTGAGGTACCAGGGGATGTACTCGCCGAGGGCGGCGACCGTCTCGGGCGTGAAGTGCGGCACCGGCACGCCCGCCAGCCCGCACAGGTCCGCGACGTGCGACGCCGTGCCACCGGACATCGCGTAGACGGCGACCCCACCGGCCCCCGGGAGCAGGCCGGCGTGGCAGAACAGGCCGGAGATCTCGATGACCTCGTCGATGTCGTCGACCCGGATCACGCCGTACTGGTCGAACACGGCGTCGTGCACGGCGTCCGGCCCGGTCAGGTGGCCGGTGTGGGCGGCGGCCATGGCCCGGCCCTCCTCGCTGCGCCCGACCTTGATGGCGATGACGGGGATGCCGGCCCGCACACAGGCGTCGGCGGCCAGCATGAACGCCCGCCCGTCCTGGAAGCCCTCGACGTAGGTCGCGATCGCGCCGACACCGGGCCGGGTGGCGAGATGGCCGGCGACGTCGGCCCATTCGATGTCGGTCTCGTTGCCCAGGGTCGCCCACATCTCGATGCCGATCCCGAGCACCTGGCCCTGGGTGATCGGCCGCCCCTGGTAGCCGGACTGCGTGATGATCGCGAGCTTCCGACCAGGTAAACCCTGCTGCCAGGGCTCGAAGATGTTGAGGTTGGTGTTGGGGCCGATGATGCGGGTGGAGCCGGCGGCCAGCTCACGCAGCCGGGCCTCGGCCGCGTCGCCCTCGGCGGTGCCGAGCTCGGAGAAGCCGGCGGAGAAGACGATGACGAAGCCGGCCCCGCGGGCCACCGCCTCCTCGACGGCCGGCAGCGGGTCACGGACGAGCACGACCACCACGTCCGGGTCCGCGGGCAGCTCGGCAACGGACGGATAGGCCCGCACGCCGAGGATGTCGCTCTTCTTCGGATGCACCGGGACGACGTCGGCACCGAGCGCGCCGAGGCGCTCGCGGACCTGCGTCCACTGGGCCCGCTGCGGGCTACCCTCGGTGTCCGTCGCGCCGACGACGGCGACGACCCGCGGGGAGAACAGCCGCGACCAGTCGATCTGCCGCAGCGCCGGCGCCTGCTCCGCCGCCGCGGGTGAGGCCGAGTCCACGTCTGGTTCCGGCAAGGCCGACCTCCTCGAATCCGCACTCGAACGCTGCGGCCAGACCGCCTGACCTGCGACAGTTGGCTATCGATATCATATACATTATCCTCTCTGCAGCCGAGGCGATTCCTGATTTCGCCGGCCCGGCACAGGCAGCAGCAGGCGAACCGGTCGACATGGCGAGGCGATCTTGACGGATCAGATGACGCATGACCTGACGCAGGCCCCGGCCCACGAGCCGGTCGACGAGACGTTGGTGGCCCGCATTCCGCGGCTCATCGACATGGACGCACATGTCGTCGAGCCCCCCGACGTGTGGAGCTCCCGGCTTCCGCAGCGCTACCGCGAGGCCGGCCCGCACGTCGTCCACGCACCGGCCGGCGAGGTGAAGCTGGTCGGGTCGAGCTACATCGAGGCACCCGGCACCGAAGGCCCGGACGTGGCCTGGTGGGTCTACGAGGGCCGCCACACCAGCCTCAAGCGCTACATCGCGGCCGCCGGCGTCCCGGCCGACGAGGTGACCATGGACGGCATCACCTTCGACGAGATGCGCCCCGGCTGCTGGAAGGTTCCCGACCGGGTGGCCGACATGGACCTCAACGGCGTCGAGGCACAGCTCAGCTTCCCGAACTACCCGCGGTTCTGCGGGCAGATGTTCCTGTGGGGCAAGGACAGGGAGCTGGCGCTGCTGTCCGTCCAGGCCTACAACGACTGGATGGTCGAGGAGTGGTGCGGCACGTCGGGCGGCCGGCTCATCCCGCTGTGCATCGTGCCGCTGTGGGACGTCGACCTGGCCGTCGCCGAGGTGCGTCGCAACGCCGCCCGCGGGGTGCGCGCCGTCGCGTTCAGTGAGCTGCCCGCCTACCTGGACCTGCCGAGCCTGCACTCCCGGTACTGGGACCCGTTCTTCGCCGCCTGCGCCGAGACCGGCACGGTCGTGTCGATGCACATCGGCTCGGGCACGAAGACCCCGCAGACCTCGGCGGACGCACCCGAGGCCGTCGCGGCCACCATCCTGTTCGGCAACAGCGCGGCCAGCCTGGTCGACTTCCTGTTCTCCGGGGTGCTGCACCGCCACCCGGCGCTGAAGCTGATGTACGCCGAGGCGCAGATCGGTTGGATCCCCTACGTGCTCGACCGCGCCGACGACGTCTGGCTCACCCACCGCGGCTGGGCGCACGGCCAGCAGAACTGCCCCGAGCCGCCGTCGACGTACTACCGCCGGCAGGTCTACAGCTGCTTCTTCAAGGACCCGGTCGGGGTCGGCCTGATCGACCGGATCGGCATCGACAACGTGGTCTTCGAGACCGACTACCCGCACCAGGACGGCACCTGGCCGCGGTCCCGCGAGGCGGCGGCCAGCCAGTTCGGCCACCTGTCGGCGACCGACATCCACAAGATCTCGCGGGGGAACGCGGCCGGGCTGCTCGGCCTGACCATTCCCGGGCCCGAGACCACCGGCGGTACCCGCCCATGAGGCTGGTCGACCTGCTCGAACCACGGCCGGACGACGAGACCACACCCGCGGTCTTCGTCGAGGAGCAGGTGGTCACCCGGGCGGCGCTGCGCGCAGGTTCGGACCAGTTGGCCGAGCGCCTGCGCGCGGTCGGGGTGCGACCGGGCCACCCGGTCGCGGTGATGCTGCCGAACACCGCCGAGGTGGTCGCCGCGATGTTCGGCGTGTGGTCGGCCGAGGCGGTGTACGTGCCGCTCAACCCGCGCAGCTCCGACGCGGAGATCGGCCATCTGGTGGATGCCGTCCAGCCGGCGGCCGTCGTCACCCTGGCGCCCTGGGCCGACCGGCTCCAGGACACCACCCGGCCGGTGATCGTGGCCGTCGACGACGAGGCCACCGGCACGATCGGATGGCGTAACGGGACGGGCACGCTCCAGGCTCCGGACGTGCCCGCCCACGAGGCCGACATCGCACTCGTGCAGTTCACCTCCGGGACGACCGGGCGGCCCAAGCCCGTTCTGCTGCGGCACTCCGGCTATCTGGCGCTGCTGGAGCCGGTGCTGCGCAAGCTGGTCGGGGACGCCGCGGCCGGCGACCTCGCGCGGCGCAAGGCGCCGATGCCGAACCTCATCCCCACGTCGATGTCACTGTCGGCCGGCATTTACAACGTGCTGTTCGCGTTCCGGGTCGGTGCGCCGGTCGTGATCATGCCGACGTTCACGACGGCGGCCTTCGCCGCGGCCGTGGCCCGGCACGGGATCCGCTCCACGGTGCTGCCGCCGGCGGCGATGAACATGCTGACCGACGACCCGGCGATCACCTCGCTGGCGCCGTTGCGGTACGTGCGCGGCATCACCGCCCCGCTGTCCCCGCTGCGGGCCCGGATGTTCCGGGACCGCTTCGGCGTCATGGTGCTCAACTGCTACGGCCAGACCGAGATCGGCGGGGAGATCATCGGCTGGAACGCCGCCGACTCCCGCGAGTTCGGCGAGTCCAAGCTCGGTTCGATCGGCCGCCCCCACGCCGGTGTCATCCCGCGGATCGTCGGGGCGGACGGTGCGGAGCTTCCCGTTGACGAGCCCGGTGAGCTGCATGTGCGCACCCCCGCGGTGTCGGCCGGCTACGCCGACGGCTCGGCGCTCGGCGACCGGATCACCGCCGACGGCTGGTTCCGCACCGGTGACATCGCCCGTATCGACCCGGACGGCTTCATCTGGATCGAGGGCCGGGTCTCCGACATGATCAACCGGGGCGGGCTCAAGGTCTTCCCCGGCGAGGTGGAGGAGGTACTGCGGCTGGTGCCGGAGGTGGCCGACTGCGCGGTCGTCGGCGTGCCCGACGACCGCCTCGGCGAGGTGCCGTGGGCGTTCGTCGTGCCCCGCCCCGGCGCGGCGTTGGACCCCGACGCGCTGCGCGCCGCCGCCCGCGAGCGGCTGCTGCCCTACAAGGTCCCCGTCCGGTTCGTGCCGCTGGACGAGCTCCCCCGCACCGAGGTCGGCAAGGTCAGGGCTGGTGACCTGGTGCGCGCCGCCGAACAGGCGGCGGCCGAGACGACCGTCGACGCCGGCGCGCACCGGACCTGAGCTCGCCGGCTGGCGTGGGCTCCCTCCGTGGGCCCATGCGTTTCCGCCGCTTTCAGCACTGCGTAGGTCAGTGATCGAACAGCCAGCCGAGGGCGGCGCGGGCCACGGCGGACAGCAGCACCGTGAGCACCGTCGAGGCCGGGTTCCCGCGCCGGCACCGGCACGCGTCCGGCGGGCCCGAAGGACCGTCCGGGCCCGCCGGAGGCTGCTGGCCGCTCGCGTTGGTCGTTGTCATCAGGTCCCCTCGGGTCGAAACGACAGCCGCGCCGGGCGGCGCGAGGACCACCTTGCGTGCCGATATGACCGCGAGCCGCGATCGTGGACGAGAATGGAATCCGGGACCGGATCAGCCGTCCCGGCCCGGCGTTCCACGGCCAGCGTGGTGGAAGCCGGTGGAAACGGGGAGGCAGGATGGCGGACGCGTCCCGGGGCCCGGTCGCGGAGATCTGTGCCGGCCTCGAACGGCTGCGGGCCCGTGCGGGGCTGTCCATCAAGGACCTGGTCGAGAAGACCGAGTACAGCAAGTCCCACCTGTACAAGATCCGGAACGGCGAGATCACCACACCACCCGACGAGGCGCTCGCGGAGGCCTGGATCCTCGCCTGCGGCGCCACCGACGGCGAGGCCGCCGCTGTTCTCCAGGAGTTCCGCGAGCTCGCCGCGGAGCACCGCAACATGCGCCGCCGGGCCCGGGAAAGCCGTCACGAGGGCCGTCACGAACCACCGCCGGCGCTGTCCCCCCAGCCGCCGTCCGCCCAGGCGGCGTCGCCGGCGCCCGGTACACCGGTTGACGCTGAGCGGTTCCGGGTCGGCCTGCCGCCTCGGGTCGCGGACCACTTCCGGCACCGCCGTGCCGCCGACGAACTCGGGCGCCCGGTCGCCGACGGCGTGGCGGGCGAGCTGTGTCAGGTGCTGTCCGGTATGGGTGGGGTCGGCAAGACCCAGCTCGCGGCCAACCACGCCCACCAGCTGTGGTCCGCGGGCGCGGTGGACGTCCTGATCTGGGTGACCGCGGTGAGCCGCGAACAGATCCAGGTCGCCTATGCGAACGCGGCCACGCGGATCATCGGCGCCGATCCGGCCGATCCGGCGCTGGCCGCCGAGCGGCTGTTGGAGTGGCTGGCCACCACCGACGTACGGTGGCTGATCGTCATCGACGATCTCGCGGACCCCGCCGATCTCTCCGGTCTGTGGCCACCTCGGCAGCGGCACGGGCGCGTGCTGGTCACCACCCGCCGCCAGGATGCCGCCCTCGTCGGCCCCGGGCGCCGCCGCGTCGACGTCGGCCTCTTCACCTCGGACGAGGCCGCCGGCTACCTCGCCGCCGTGCTCGTCGCACACGGCCGATCCGACGATCCGGACCAGATCGCCGGCGTCGCCGCCGACCTGGGGTGTCTCCCACTCGCCGTGGCTCAGGCCGCCGCCTACATCGTCGACTCGCCCCACCTTGACTGTGCCGCCTACCGGCGCCGGTTGGCCGACCGCGCCAGCACCCTGGCGGACCTGGCTCCGCACGCCCGGCCGGACGAGCAGCGCGACGCCGTGCACGCGGCCTGGTCGCTGTCCATCGATCGAGCCGACCGATGCCGTCCGATCGGCCTGGCCAGACCGATGCTCGAACTCGCCGCGGTGCTCGATCCCAACGGCATACCCGAGGCGGTCCTCACCAGCCCTCCGGCGCTGGCCTACCTCGCCGCCCACCGCGCACAGCCGGCCGACGGAGGGAACCTCGCGGGCTCGGGGGACCAGCGGCCGGGCGACGGTGAGCCGGACTCCGTGGCCGCGTCGTCTCGCAAGCGGTCACCGGTGACCGCGGACGACGCTCGCGACGCCCTCGCCGTCCTCCGGCTGCTCAGCCTCGCCGACTACGCCCCCGGCGACGGGGAGCGGACCCTGCGTGTCCACGCGCTGGTCCAACGGGCCGTGCGCGAGCCGCTGCGGCCGCAGCGGGCGTTCCTTCTGGCGCGGTTCGCGGCCGACTCGGTGTTGGCTGCCTGGCCCACCGTCGATCGGCCAGGAGTGCTCACCCAGGCGCTGCTCGCGAACACGGCCGCGCTGCGATCGACCTCCGGTGATCATCTTCACCGTCCGGAGCCGCATGATGTGCTTTTCCACGCAGGTAACTGCATGGGGAACATCGGCCTGCTCAGCACGGCGATCGACCACTACCAGCAGCTCTGCCGGCAGATTCGGACGCATCTCGGCCCCGACCACCCGCTGGGCATGAACGCCCGGAACAACCTCGCGCACTGGCAGGGCCGGTCCGGTGACTCCGCCGGCGCCGCCGCCTCCAACGCAGAGCTCCTCGCCGACCAGGTCCGTGTCCTCGGCCCCGACCACCCTGACACCCTTCCCACCCGCAACAACCTCGCCTACTGGCGGGGGCAGGCCGGTGACCTCGCCGGTGCCGTCGCCGCCTTCGGCGAACTGCTGACCGACGTGACGCGGATTCTCGGCCCCGACGACCGGCTGACCCTCGCGACCAGGAACAACCTCGCCTACTGGCACGGCCGGGCGGGCGATCCGGCGGGTGCGGTCGCCGCCTCCGAGCAGCTGCTGGCCGACCGGCTGCGCGTCCTCGGCCCCGACCACCCCGACACCCTCCTCATCCGCAACGACCTCGCCAGCTGGCGTGGTCAGGCTGGGGATGCGACAGGTGCGGCCGCCGCCCTCGGGGAACTGCTGGCCGACCGGCTGCGCGTCCTCGGCCCCGACCACCCCGACACCCTCGTCACCCGCAACGAGCTCGCCCTGTGGCGTGGCGCGGCGGGGGACCCTGCCGGCTCGGTCGAGGCCTTCCGTGAGCTGCTGGCCGACCAGACGCGGGTCCTCGGTCCGGACCACCCGGAGACGCTCACCACCAGGCACAACCTCGCCTCCGGGCTGGGTGTGGCGGGCGATCCGTCCAGGGCGGTGGACGCCTTTGGAGAACTGCTGGCCGACCGGCTGCGCGTCCTCGGCCCCGACCACCCCGACACCCTCCTCAACCGGCACAACCTCGCGTACTGGCGCGGTCAGGCCGGGGACCGCTCCGGCGCAGTGGAGGCACTCGTCCAGCTACACAGTGACCAGCTCCGGGTCCTGGGGCCGGACCACCCTCACCTCCACGTCACGCTCAACGAACTGCTCTGCTGCCCGGAGGATCCGACCCAGGGCATGCGGGCCTTCGAGGCCGTTCTCACCGAGCAGCAACGGGTCCTCGGTGCCGGCCACCCGCTCACCCGGGGCACCGAGCACAACCTCGCTGGTTGGCGACAGCACGCCGAGGGCGCGGCAGGAAGTGGTGCCGGGCGACGGTGAGGGCAGGCCTCCGCGGCCGGACCGGATGGAACCGGGCTCAGCCGACACGCGATTGCGCGGGTCAGCGGGTCAGGGCCGGCAGCACCTCGGCCAGCAGCCGGCGGCGGGTCTGCGGCGCACGGGCACAGGGCACCAGGACGAGGTGCTCGGCGCCGGCGTCGACGAACGCGCGCAGCCGTGCGGTCACCTGCTCCACCGTGCCGACGCAGGCGACGCGCTGCAGCATGGCCGAGAAGTCACCCCGATAGGTGCCGCCGAGGAACTGTTCCGCCTCCGCTCGGGCCTGCGCCTCGTCGTCGTCCAGACTGACGAAGACGTATGCGTACCAGCCGAAGTCGCGCAGATCGCGGCCGGCGCGTTCGGCCTGGGCCCGGATCTCGGTCACCGAGGCCGCGTAACGCTCCGGCGAGTACAGGTAGGGCATCCATCCGTCGCCGAGCTGGGCCGCGCGGCGCATCGCCGGGTCACGCCGGCCCGTCACCACGATCGGCGGTCCACCCGGCTGGGCGGGAGCGGGGTGGATCCGGACCTGGTCGTGACGGTGGTGGCGGCCGGCATGCGTGACCGGTTCAGCGGTCCAGAAGGCACGCAACAGCCCGATCGCCTCGTTGGCGCGGCTGCCACGCTCCTCCCGCGGAACCCCGCAGGCATCGAAGTCGGACGGGTACTCCCCACCGACTCCCACTCCGACCGTGAGCCGCCCGGCCGATGCCTCGTCCAGGTCGGCGAGCTGCTTGGCGAGCAGGCCAGGTGGATACAGCGGCAGGATCAGGGTGGCGGTGCCGATGCGGACGGTGCGGGTCTGCTCGACCAGCCTCGCCAGCCAGACCAGGGGCTCCCGAGTCGGGTTCAGCGACGCGACGTGCCCACCCACCCACAGCGAATGCGCGCCCAGGGCCTCCAGCTCCGCGACCTCCTCTCGGGACGTCGGCGCCAGAAACCCCATCCGGACAGGTTCGGCCATCCTGCGGATCACCTCATTTCATCGGCCAGATGATCGCAGTCATTCTCCGTTGGCGCACATACGCTCCCGAACGGGCTGGAACGCGTCGCCCGTCGGGTTCACCTGTACGAACGCGTAGCACTCCTGCAGGACATCGGAGTTGTTCCGCATGTTCACCGGGCTGACCAGGCCGCCGGCGTCGTAGCCGGTGAGATCGCGTAGTGCGCTGACGACACCGGCGCGGGTCGGGCAGGCCCCGGCCCTCTCCAGCCCCTGCAGGAACAGGTCGGTGTAGATGTAGGCGTTCATCGAGTACTCCTGCTCGGCCCGGACGGCCTGCGGAGCGAAGCGGCTCATCGCGTCGCGATAGCGGTCGATGGCGGGACCGCCGGCCTCGAACGGCCGGAAGTAGACGGGAAACGACACACCGGCGAGCGCCGGCCCCAGCCTGGCCAGCCGCGCGTGGTCGTACCCGCTCAACGCGACGGTGACCACGAGGCGTGGCACCGTGGTTCGGATGGCCGGCAGGATCTCGGCGAGGTCCTCCGCCGTGGTCAGGCCGACGATGGAGTCCGCACCCAGGGCGGCGATCTTGTGGGCGATCTGCGCGGGGCTGTCGGCCAGGCGTGCGTAGGAGACCGCTCCCACCACCTTCAGTCCCACCGACTGCAGTGCCTGGGTGTAGCGATCGGCGGCTCCGGTGGTGTTGCCCGCGATCCCGGAGAGCACCAGGGCGACTTTCCTACCTGAACTGGCCTGGATGTAACGCCCGATCGTCACCGGCGACGCGTCATAGGCGTAGGAGAACATGTTCGGGTGCTCGGCCCAGTCCGGGCTCCCGGCGAGGCCCACGACAGGCACATCCTGCTCGGTGAGCGCGTCCGTCGACTCCTCGAGTGCCGTGGTGACGGTCACCAGGCCGATCACCTGTCTCGACCCGACGAGTTCCCTGGTCACCAGCACGTTGCGGCTCTGCAGGTCCTCGTCGTCGCGCCACTCGTAGACGACCTGACGGCCGTGCACGCCGCCCTCGGCGTTGGCCAGGCCCAGCCTCGCCTCAACCCCGGACCGGGCCGCGGAGAAGACGTCACCGGACGGGCCGGAGTCGGAGAGGACGAGCCCGAGCCGCACCTGGGTGCTGGTCACCCCGGGACTGGTGCAGGCGTTCGCCTCGACGCCGCCTGATCCGGACCCGGAACACCCCGCGGCGGCGGCGAGGACCAGCACGGAGGCCGACCCCAGCGACATCCGTCGCAGCAGACGATCGCGTACCCGGGTACCGCGCGGCGGGGGCGACGAATCGTCGGGTGGGGCGCATCGACGCGAAGGCTGACTCACACCAAATCACTCCACACGTCCCATGGTGAAACAGAAGAAGGCGAGTGTCTCACCTCCACGAGAAGTCCCGGCGACAGGGTTGCGGGCGCCACCCCTTCACACATGTCTTCAAGTGATGACATCATGCGATGACAAACTTGCTTCAGACGTTGGGACGCTACGTGCACACGAAGCCGAACCCCGCCCGACCAGCACGAACCAACCGCACACGCCCCGACGAGCGGTCCGGAGCCCACCAGCAGCCGGGTGCGGTCGCCCACACCCACCCCCACCCCGGCCTGCTGCTCGGGGTCCTCATCTACTGCGGACTCGTGATCGCGGTCATCGGCACGCTGGGCACCCCACTGATCCCGCTGATCGCGGACGCCCAGCACGTCTCGCTTTCCGACGCCCAGTGGCTGCTCACCCTGACCCTGCTGACCGGCGCGGCCTCCACTCCCCTGCTCGGCCGGCTTGGCGACGGGCCGCACCGGCGCACCGTGCTGCTCGCCGGGCTCGGCACCGTCGCGGCGGGCTCCCTCCTCGCCGCCACCGCGAACGGATTCACGCAGCTTCTGGTCGGGCGCGGCCTCATGGGCGTCGGTGTGGGCCTGATGCCGCTGGCGCTGGCGATCGCGCGCGACCTGCTGCCACCCCGACAGCTGGCCGCGGGCATCGGCGCACTGTCGATCACGGTCGCGACCGGCGCGGGCCTCGGCTACCCGCTCAGCGGGCTGATCGCGGAATCGTTCGACTACCACGCCGGGTTCTGGGTGGCGGCCGTGCTCACGGCGGCAGCGATGGCCGCGGTGCTCGCCGTCGTGCCGGGCAGGGCCAGCACCCGAGCCGCCCGCGGACCGGTCGACCTGGTGGGCGCGCTGCTGTTCGCCGCCGGGCTCAGCCCGCTGCTGGTCGCGCTGAGCGAGGGCGAATCGTGGGGCTGGACGTCGCCGCGGATCATCGCACTGTTCGGCTCCGGAATCGTCTGCCTCGTCGCGTGGATCATGCTGGAGCTGCACAGCGCGCACCCGCTGGTCGAACTGAAGTACCTTGCCGCCCGGCCGGTCCTCATCGCCGACGTCTGCGCGATTCTCGCCGGGTTCGGCATGTTCAACGCGATGACCTTGATCAACCGGCTCGCGCAGGCCCCGACGTCGACCGGCTACGGGTTCGGCGCGTCACCGGCCGTGCTCGGCCTGGTGATCCTGCCGCTGGCGGTCGGGACGGTGCTGGCCAGCCGGTGGTCACGTTGGTTGGGCCCACGCACCGGCGGCGGCCGCGGCCTGCTGCTGGTCGGGCTGTTCGCGGTCGCCCTCGCCGAGTTCGGCCTGGCCGTCCGGCACGACCATCTCGTCGAGCTGGGCGGGGCCACCTTCCTGTTCGGAGTGGGTATCGGGCTCGCCTTCGCGGCGATGCCCGGCCTCATCATCGGCTCCGTCCCGCCGCATGAGACGGGCAGCGCCACCAGCTTCAACCAGGTGCTGCGCACCGTCGGCGGCTCGGTCGGCAGCGCGCTGGGAGCGGCGATGCTCGCTGCCCACACCCCGGCCGGTGCCACCGAACCCAGCAACAGCGGCTACACGGTGGCGTTCGTCATCGCCGGCGGCGTCGGCGTGCTGGCGATGCTCGCCGCACTGGCTCTGCCCAGCTCCCCGCGTGCCGGCGAGCCCGCGGTGCCCGCCTCCCGGCAGGCGGAGCTGGAGACTCTGCAGGAGGAGGCGGCGGACGCCGCCGCCTCCGGACTCGTCATGGCCGATGATGTCGAACCATGAACACCACCCGACGGCGCGACGCGGCGCGTAGCCGTCAGGCTCTGCTCTCCGCGGCGGCAGACCTGTTCGCCGAGCGCGGCTATGCGGGCACCGCCATCCGGTCGGTCGGGGATCGGGCCGGCGTCGACCCGGCCCTGATCGCCCGCTACTTCGGCGGCAAGGAGGGGCTGTACCAGGCCGTCCTCGCGGCCGATCCGCTCCTTGGCCAGAGCGCCGGGGATCACCCTGGCCCGGCGGACGCCCCATCCCCGGCTCAGCCGGGGGATGCCACCAGCGCATCCGCCGCGGGATCCGTCGCCCAGGCCAGCGACACCGCGACCGGCGCGACCGGGACCGCTGGCGCAGGCGGCACAGCCAACGCGGCCGGAACCCCCAGCACAGGAGAAACGGCTGGCGCGGCCGGTTCGGCGGAGCCGCACGATGCGGAGCCGGCGGAGCCCCTGGCCGCGGTGAGCGCCCTGGTGGACCGGGCGATCACCAGGTGGACGTCCACCGGTGTGAGCGCCGCGGCCCAGAACGTGTTCCGCCGCGAGGTGGATGCCGCCGCGCGCCAGGCGACCCGCGAACGGCTCGACACCGTGCTCCTGCCGCTGCGCGACACGATCACCGGCCCCGATCCGGAGCTTGCGGCCGAGCTCGCCGTGGCGCTGCTGTTCGGCGTCGGCGTCGCCAGGGACGCCGGCACGCTCCCCCGGCTGTCCACCGCCTCCGCCGACGAGCTGCGCGAACCACTCATCGCCGTGCTCGCCGCTGCCCTCAACCTCGCGGACGCCCCGCAGACGTGATCACCGTGTCACCACGTCGCGGCACTTCAGGCCCCCACTGCCCTTGATCTCGGACAACCCGCCGTTCGACAGGTACCCGACGGGCTGGGTGACCACCGTCCCGCCCGCGCCGGGGCGCTGTTCCAGCTCCTGCAGCACCACCAGTCGGGATCGGCCCACCCGTACGTCCCCGGTCGCGACGCCCGCACGCCAGGGCGGGGTGACGAACTCCCGCGCCCGGAGGTCGATCTCGCCGGTCATACCCTCGTACCTGGTGCGCGGGAGCTTCTCGCGGACCGCGTCCCGGGTGACCGGCACGTCCTCCCTGTCAAGCTGGCGGGTGACGGCGGCGAGAAGTCCGAAGACGTCGTAGGCGACCTGGATGTGCCCGCCCGGCTCGACCGCGTGGTGATCAAGCTCGGCACTCTTCAGCGCCTGGTAGTCACAGCCGAAGCGATTCCAGGCCTCCTGGGAGTTGTCCGACAGGATCCCCCTGGCCGTGGCGGTCGTACCGAAGGTCGTGAAGTACACGTGCGCTCCGCTTTCCTCGAGGGCCCTGGCCATCTCCACCTCCTCGGTCTGCGTGATGTCGTCGCCGCCAACCACGGTGATCCGTGCAGCGCAGTCTGCGTCGAGGTTGCGCGAGCCGAGCACGGACACGAGCGGGATCGCCTCGTTGGCACGACCGGTGTAGATGAGCACATGGTGCCGGCCGGGGTCCGGGTCGGACTCGCACAGCTGCCTGACCTTCTCCGCGAAGAACCCGGTGAGACCGGTGTCGTTCGCGTCGAAGCGAATCACCGACGAGTCGTCATCCCCGATCGCCTGCGCGGTACCGGCCAGCAGCCGCCGGTAGTCACCGGCCAGTCCCGTGCTGTAGTCGTCGTCGGCGGAGAGGACCAGTGAGGTCCGGGCACCGGGATGCTTCTGTGCTATCCAGTCCGCGCCGAGCTGCGCCTGGAGCCAGTTCGCCGGCGAGATCCGGAAGTAGTTCGTGAGCTCGCCCCGGTCATCACCGGACTGCGCCGAGGACACCATCGGGATGTCGGCCTGGCTGAGCGCTTCCATCGCCCGCGAGGTCGAAGCGGGGATTGTCCTGGTTGGTACTCAGCTGGGTCGCCACGACGACCTTCACCACGGTCCGCTTCCCATCCGGATTGAGATCCTCGTCGACGCGACGGTTTCTCCGTGGCGATCAGGTCCGCGAGCCGCGCGATCAGTTTGTAGCGCCAGTTGCTGGAGAAGTCGGCGGGAGCTGCCGCCGCTTACCCGTGCGGAGATCCTCGGGGGCCCCGGGTGGGCCGTGGATCCACCGGTTCTAGCCGCCGGTGACCGCGCGGTTCAGCAGACCGGCGATGTAGTCGCTGGACATGTCCCGGCCGGAGAAACGGCGCACGAACACGTGGAACAGAACCGTGCCCATCAGCATGTCGAGTACGTCGTCACCGCTGACATCCACGGCCGTGCTTCCCGCCGCGGCGGCGAGCATCTCGCGGAACGACTCGCGGACACCGCTGCCCACCCGGCCGGCGAGGGCGTTGTTCTCCGGGTCGGACTGGTAGACGCTGAGCAGAGCGGGAAACGCCGCGCGCGCCGCGGGCTGATCGAAGGTCGCGAGGAAGGCGTCCACGTAGCGTTGGAGGTCCCGCCTCAGATCGCCGGTGGCTCGCACGGCGACGCTGTCGAACCCGGGGAAGACCGCGTTCTCGATCATGGCGATTCTTGACGGCCAGCGCCGGTAGATGGCGGGTGCCCCCACGCCCGCGCGCCGGGCGACCGCCGCGATCGTGGTCTCGGCGAAGCCCCTCTCGCTCAGCAGTTCGAGCGTCGCCTCCCGGATCCGCTCGTCGACCTGAGGGTCGCGTGGCCGCCCCCTGGACGGATCCGGCCCGCCGCCAGCGGCGGCACCGGGATTTACGTTAGATTGTGCCACGAAAATATTTTATCCATCTGGTGGCGCTGCTCCAACGGCCGGCCCTGTTCCAACGGCGCAGTGGCCGATGACGGACTCGTCACCGGGCGGCGCCACCCGAGGGTCTGATGCGAGGCGGGCGAGCGGCGCCCGCCTCGACCATCGGCGTAGTGAGGCACACATGCGTCCAGCTCTGCCGTTCGTTCATCCAGCACCGTCGTTCGTTCGCCGGGCGGCGGGCCACCGTGCGGATCTCGGCCGGCCAGAACACATCCAGCGGGTGCGCTGGCTGGTGCTCGTGGTGCTGTGCGCGAACCTCGCGCTGATCGCGCTGGACGCCACGATTCTGAACGTGGCGTTACCGACCCTGCGCGCTCCCGGCGCCGATGGTGGTCTTTCCGCTTCGGTGCGCCAGCTTCAATGGATCAACGAGGGCTACATCATCGTCTTCGCCGGGCTCCTGCTGACCACCGGCAGCCTTGGCGACCGCTTCGGAAGGGCACGCCTTCTCACCTGCGGCCTCGCCGCCTTCGCCGCGGGCTCGCTGCTGTCGGCGCTGGCCTCGTCGCCTGACCAGCTGGTCGCGGGCCGGTGCGTGATGGGTCTCGGTGCCGCGCTCATCATGCCCGCCACGCTGTCGATCCTGTCGAACGTCTTCACCGACGACCGGGAACGCCGGGTGGCGGTCGGAATCTGGTCGGGGGTCTCGGCGATCGGCTCGGTGAGCGGGCCGCTCATCGGCGGGCTCCTGCTGTCCCGCTTCTGGTGGGGCTCGGTCTTCCTGGTCAACCTGCCGATCGTCGCCGTGGTCCTGGTGCTGGTGTTTCTGTACGTCCCCGAATCGCGGGACCCGGCGGCCCGACCGCTGGATCCCTTCGGAGCCGCGCTCTCGATACTCACCCTGGTCGCCCTGCTCTTCGCGATCATCGAGGCACCGACCCACGGCTGGCTCTCCCCCGCCGTCCTCGCCGCCTTCGCTGTCAGCGCCGTTCTACTCGCCGTGTTCATAGCCTGGGAGTTCCGCACCGGAGCTCCCATGCTCGACCTGGGCTTCTTCCGCGATCCGCGATTCAGCGTCGCGAGCCTCGCGATCGCGCTGACGTTCTTCGGCATGTACGGGACGTCGTTCATCCTGACGCAGTACCTACAAGATGTTCTCGGCCTCACCCCGCTCGGTGCCGGCGCGCTGGTGGCACCGCAGGCCGTCGTCTTCTTCCTGGTCGCCACCCGGGTCGCTACGCCGCTGGCCGAGCGGGCCGGCGCCCGCGCGGTCATCACCGCCGGTCTCGGCACACTCTCCGTCTTCTTCGCCGCGCTCGCGCTCTGCGACAGCGGGACGTCACTCGGCGTCGTCATCGCGATCACCTGCGGGGTGGGGGTGGGAATGGGACTGACCCTCGGCCCGGCGACCTCGTCGATCATGTCGTCCGTGCCCCGCGAGCGGGCCGGCGTCGGTTCGGCGATGAACGACACCACCCGACAGGTCGGCGGCGCGCTGGGCGTCGCGGTGCTCGGTACGATCCTCAGCAGCCGCCCGACGAACGACGAGTCGGTGACGACCGTGGCGCGCGCACCTTCGCTGAGCGGCCTGCACGCGGCCGCCCTCACCGCCGGCATCGTCGTCGCCTGCGCGATTCCCCTGGTGGCGCGCTACCTGCCCGCCCGCCAACGAGCTCATCCAAGGACACACCTGATGAGGGACGCACATGGCCAGTCCTCCGCGGAATAGCCAGAACGCCAGGGTCGCCCTGGTCACGGGGGCGTCCTCCGGCATCGGCGCGGCCGTCGCCGAAGCTCTGGTCAGGCGGGGACTGCGCGTTGTCGGCACCAGCCGTGACCCGGCGGCGGTCGGCAGCCCGCCCGCGGGGGTGGAGCTCGTCGCGCTCGACCTCACCGACGAGGCGTCCATCGAGCGCTGCGCCGCCGCGGTGGGGCGGGTCGACGTCCTGGTGAACAACGCGGGCGAAAGCCAGAGCGGCCCGTTGGAGGAGCTTCCGATCGAGGCGGTCAGGCGCCTTTTCGAGCTCAACGTCTTCGGCGCCATCCGGCTTACCCAGCTCGTGCTCCCCGGCATGCGCGAGCGCGGCTCCGGCTGTGTGATCATGGTTGGTTCGATGCTCGCGAGCTTCCCGCTGGCGTACCGCTCTTCCTATGTGGCATCCAAGGCGGCCATCAAGGGATTCGCGAACGCCGCCCGCCGCGAGGTCGCCCCCTACGGGGTCAGGATCAGCACGGTCGAACCGGGCTCGATCAACACCGGGATCAGCCAGCGGCGCACCCAGTACCTGGCCGCGGGCTCCCCCTTCACGGCGGAGTACCACACGATGCTCGCCGCCCTCGACGCGAACGAGGCGGGCGGGATCTCGGCCGCCGAGGTCGCCCGCACCGTGCTCCGGGCGATCGAGGCGCGCCATCCCAGGCCGCTGTACGCCGTCGGCAGCAACGCCCCACTGGTCTTCGCGCTGCGTCGCCTGCTGCCCCGCGCCGTGGTCGAGAAGGCCGTCGCCCGCCGCCACGGCCTACGCTGACCCCGCCGTACACGGCCTACGTCCGCTGACGTCAGCTCAGCCTGTTCGGGAGGCAAACATGTCCGGGTCCCGGCCCGTTCTGCTCGTCATGGACTTCCAGCACGGCATCGTCGAGCGCCTGGGCGCGGCGGGTGCATCGCCCGTGCTCGAGGCCGCCGGGCGCGCGGTCGGTGCCGCCCGGGGCCGGGGGATTCCGGTCATCTTCGTCCGGGTGGCCTTCCGCGCCGGCTTTCCCGAGATCGCCGAAACCAATGCGAGATTCAACACGCTGCGCCGGGCTGGCGGAGCGCCGGTCGAGGACCAGCCCGGCGCCCAGATCCACACCTCGCTCGCACCCGGACCCGACGAGCCGGTCGTCACCAAGCGCCGGGTGAGTGCGTTCAGCGGGAGCGACCTCGACGTACTGCTGCGCGCCGCCAAGGCCGACACGCTGGTCCTGGCCGGCATTTCCACCAGCGGCGTGGTCCTCTCCACCGTGCGCCAGGCCGCCGACCTCGACTACCGGCTGGTCGTCCTCGCCGATGCCTGCGCGGACCCCGACCCGCAGGTGCACGGCTTCCTGACCGAGAAGGTCTTCCCCCCGCAGGCCCTGGTCACCACGGTCGACGACTGGGCCCGCACCGGCTGACGACCACCCGCGCCAGGCGTTCTCCAGCATTATTAGCCTTCGACGCCACCAGAGAGGGAAGCGATGTCGCGACTGTGCCAGACCGAGGGACTCACCGAGGACCAGATCGAGATCCTGAAGACCGTGCGGACCTTCGTGGACGAGCAGATCATCCCGGTCGCCCAGGAGCTGGAGCACGCGGACGAGTACCCGCAGGAGATCGTCGACGGGCTCAAGGAGCTCGGCGTGTTCGGGCTGATGATCCCCGAGGAGTACGGCGGCCTGGGTGAGTCACTGCTGACCTACGCGCTGTGTGTGGAGGAGATCGCGCGCGGCTGGATGAGCGTGTCGGGCGTGATCAACACCCACTTCATCATGGCCTACATGCTCATGCAGCACGGCACCCCGGAGCAGAAGCAGAAGTACCTCCCGCGGATGGCGACCGGCGAGGTCCGCGGTGCCTTCTCGATGTCCGAGCCGGGCCTGGGCTCCGACGTGTCGGCGGTCTCGACCAAGGCGACGAAGCAGGCCGACGGGTCGTACTCGATCACCGGCCAGAAGATGTGGCTGACCAACGGCGCCACCTCGACGCTGGTGGCGTTGCTGTGCAAGACCGACGAGGGCGCGGAGTCGGTCTACAAGAACATGACGACGTTCCTCCTCGAGAAGGAGGCCGGGTTCGGCGAGACCGCGCAGGGCGTCACCGTGCCCGGCAAGATCGACAAGATGGGCTACAAGGGCGTCGAGACGACCGAGCTCCTCCTGGATGGCCACCAGATCGCGGCCGAGCAGATCCTGGGCGGGCAGCCCGGCAAGGGCTTCTTCCACGTGATGGACGGGGTCGAGGTCGGCCGGGTCAACGTGGCCGCCCGGGCCTGCGGCCTGGCCTGGCGCGGTTTCGAGCTGGCCGTCGCCTACGCCCAGCAGCGCAGGACGTTCGGCAAGGTCATCGCCGACCATCAGGCGGTGTTGTTCCGGATCGCGGACATGGCCACCAAGGTCGAGACCGCGCACACGATGATGGTGCGCGCCGCGCGGCTGAAGGAGACCGGCCGGCGCATGGACGTCGAGGCCGGAATGGCGAAGATGGTGGCCTCGGAGTACGCCAACGAGGTCGTCGAGGACTCCTTCCGGATCCACGGCGGCTACGGCTACTCCAAGGAGTACGAGATCGAGCGTCTCATGCGCGAGGTCAAGTTCATGCTCATCGGCGAGGGCACCAGCGACATCCAGAAGATGATCATCGGCCGCGCCCTGCTCAAGGACTACCAGCTCCGCTGAGCGGACGGCGGGCCGTCTCCCACGGTTCGGCGAACCCGTCGCGCCTCAGTAGACCCATCTGTAGGCCGCTGCCACCGCGGCGGGTTCGGCGTCCGCCATCCGGGCCGCCTCGCCGCGGCGGACCGCGATGATCGCCTCGGTCAGAGTCGGGCCGAGGCAGGCCTGCAGGTCGGGGCGGCGGGCGAACTCGTCCAGCGCCTGCGTCATCGTGGTCGGAAGGCGGCGGATCTCGTCGCGGGCCAGCTCTTCGTGACTCAGGCTGGCAGGGTCGACGGTGACCTCCGCCGGCAGGTTCAGTCCTCGGGTCAGGCCGTCGCGGGCGGCGAACAGCAGCCCCGCCAGCAGCAGATACGGATTGGCCGCGAGATCGGCGCACTTCACCTCGATGTTCGCCGCGTCGGCCTGCTGCCCGATGCTCCCGCGGACCAGGCGGAGCGCGGCCTCCCGGTTCTCATAGCCCCAACAGCCGTAGGCGCCCGACCAGCGGGTGGGGCCCAGGCGCAGAAAGCTGGACGGGCTCGGCGTGGCGAGAACGGCCAGCGCCGGCAATGCCTCGAGAACACCCGCGGCCATTCCTTCCCCCGCGCCGGTCAGGCCGTACCTGCCGCTTCCGCCCGCGAACAGGTTGACCCCGTCGCGCCACGCGGAGAGGTGAACATGCCCGCCGTTTCCGACCTCACCGGCCACCACCGACGGAGCGAAGGAAACACGCAGCGCATGCCGGCCGGCGATGGCCCGGACAGTCTGCCGGACGAGGACGCTGCGATCCGCGGCGCGCACCGGGTCGAGTGCTCCCACCGACAGTTCGAACTGCCCCGGTGCATATTCCGGGTGCAGCTGGTGCACCTCTGTTCCCTGCGTGGCGAGGGCGGCCAACAGGTCCTCGGTGAACGCGGTCATCTCGATCATCCGCGTCATTCCGTACGCGGGTCCGCCACAGGCGGGGACGAATTCGTCGGCCGGCGTGTCGCCGCGGGCGAGCACGAACTCGATCTCGATGGCGGCCTGGAAGTCCAGGCCTTCGTCCTGCAGGCGGGACTGGAGGTGCCGCAGCAGCGTTCGGCTGCACCCGGGATGAACGGAGCCGCCCTGCTCGATCCGGTCGAGGGGAGCCCACGCCCATCCCGGCTGGCCTGCCAGCGCAGTGAGCTGGCCGAGGTCCGGATAGAGCCGGAGATCCCCGACCGGCCCACCAAGGCGATCCGCCGGCGGGATCGACCCGTCCGCGAGCATGATGTCGAAGATCGGGGACATGCCGACACCCCACTTCGCCGCCGCTGCCAGCGCGGCCGTGGCAACCCCTTTCACCCGGGTTATTCCCGCGGTGTCGACATAGCAGAAGGCGATCCCTTTTACGCCGGCACCGGCCAGCCGGGCGGACAGTTCTTCGGCGAGTTCGACGTCGCCGGGGCGGCCGCCCGGAACCGGATCGGCCAGCCCACCCGGACGCCCAGATTCCGACCGCACATCGCCTCCAGCCCAGGTCGTGGCGCGAATCCAGATTCCGCATCCCGCGGCTGACACAAGGCGGCGACGGGATCCGGTGATCCTACCGTGACGCCGAGTGTTCTTTGCCTGCTCCGAACCATGTCACGGCCGGACCCGACTGCCGGCGGACTTCCGTGCCCGATTTCTGGACAGATGGTGGGCAGTCTCGGCCTCGGCGATCCGGAGCACCGGCTGCGCGGGCCGAACCACGGCAGGCAGCAGGCTTATCCGCGTTTCCCAGGTTCTTCTGCATGTTCCTTAAGCTCCCGTTAGGGGTGCGGGCCTTTGCTGGGACGACGGGGACGACGGTCGCTCGGCGGCCATGCGGGGACAGGAGCCGGTGTGGGTATCAGGGACCGTTGGCTGCTGTGGCGGCACGCCGAACGGCGAACCGTCCTGGATCGCGAGGCGACCATCGGTGACCTCGCGGACCTGCGCCGCTTCGCATGCGAGCGGCTCGGAGTCGAGTTCTACGCGGAACCGGAGACGACCGCCACCGACGCGACCGTCGTGGCCGTCGACAGTGACGGCGCCTGGATCCGGCGCCGGGTGGGCGGGCCTGCCGTCGCCCGCCGGCTCGCCCGCGATCTCGCGCTGCCCGTGTACGACGCGTCGGTTGTCGGCTATCCCCGACGCATGCGGGAGTGGGACCGGCGGAACCGGACGTAGATCTCGCCGGATCCCCTGCCGGCCATCGGGGGATTCCACACCCGGTCGCCGGCTCCAGGCGGGACCATTGCCGAATGGACGCCCAGCGGGTTCTGGTTGTCGGTAGCGGCGGGGCGGGAAAGAGCACACTGAGCCGACGGCTCGGTGAGCTCTGGGAGCTTCCAGTGGTCCATCTCGACCAGCATTTCTGGAGCCCGGGATGGGTCGAGATGCCCGACGACGCCTGGCGCGAGGTCGTCACGCGGCTCCTCGGCGCACCACAGTGGATCATGGACGGCAACTACGCCGGCACGCTGGACCTCCGGCTCCCCGCCGCCGACCTGATTCTCTTCCTCGACCTGCCACGTCGCGTCACCGTCCCACGGGTTATGTGGCGGCGGATCAGATGGCACGGCCGGACTCGCCCGGACGTGCGGCCAGGCTGCCCCGAGCACGTCACCGGGGAGTTCCTGGCCTGGCTGTGGACCTACCCCCGAAGCGGACGGGTCCGCCTCGTCACCGCGATCACCGAGGCTGACGTCTGGTCACGCGTGGTCCGGCTGCGCAGCCCACGCCAGGTGCGCCGGTGGCTGGCGCTGGAGGCCCAACAGGACCGCCAGGACCGCCAGGACCGCCAGGACCGCCAGGACCGGCGTTGACCCGCGCGGCGCCGATCTAGCCGACCTGATCGGCCCCGGCCTGCTGCTCCGCCGCGCGGACCCGGTCACGCAGCTCGTATTTGACGATCTTGCCGGTGGCGTTCAGCGGGAGGGCGTCCACGACCTCGACCCGGCGGGGCACCTTGTAGTTCGCCATCCGCTTCCGGCTCCACGCGATCACCTCGGCCGGGTCGACGGTCACTCCCGCCCGGGGGATCACGAAGGCCATGCCGACCTCGCCGAGCCGTTCGTCGGGCACTCCGATCACGGCGACCTGCGCGATCCCGCCGTGTTCCAGCAGCATCGCCTCGATCTCCGCCGGGTAGGCGTTGAAGCCACCGACGATGAACATGTCCTTCTTGCGGTCGGTGATCCGGATGTTGCCGGCCTCGTCCTGCACCCCGATGTCGCCGGAGTGCAGCCACCCGTCGGCGTCGATCGCCTCGGCGGTCGCCTCGGGGTTGTCGAAGTAGCCGCGCATCACGTTGTAGCCACGGATGACGATCTCCCCGGGCTCCCCCGGCGGCAGCGGGGCGCCGGTGTCGTCGACGACCCGGACCTCCACCCCCGGAATGGCCCGGCCGGACGTCAGTGCGATCGTCTCCGGGTCGTCGCTTTGCCGGCACGCGGTGGCGGTGCCGGTGGTCTCGGTGAGGCCGTACGCGGTGAGCACCGTCTGCAGGCCGAGCTCCGAGCGCAGACGGCGGACCAGCTCGACGGGTACCGCGGCCGCGCCGGTGACGGCCAGGCGCAGGCTGGACAGGTCGTAGCCGGCCAGGTCGGTGTTGAGGATGCTCTGGTAGATCGCCGGCGGGCCGGGCAGCATCGTGATCCGCTCCTGCGCGACACGCCGCAGCACGCTCGGGACGTCGAACACCGGGTGCGGCACCAGCGTCGCGCCGACGAGCAGGCAGGCGAGCATCCCCGACTTGAGTCCCGCGGTGTGGAAGAAGGGGTAGACGAGCAGGTAGCGGTCGCCGTGGCGCAGCCCGACGAGCTGCGACCAGGAGGTGTAGACACCGGTCGACGCGCCGTGGGTGAGCATGGCGCCCTTCGGCGCACCGGTCGTCCCCGAGGTGAACACGATGTCGGACAGGTCATCGCCGCTCAGCGCCGCCGACCGTGCCGCCACCTCGGCGTCGAGGGCTCCGCGCTGCTCCTCGGCACGGGCGAGGAAGTCCGGCCAGCCGGTCGCCCCCGCCCTGCCTGCGGCTGAACCCAGGAGCACGATTTCCACCAACTCCGGCGGGGCCGGCTGCTCGGCGAGCATCGCCAGGTAGTCCGTGTCGAGGAAGCCGTCGACGACGAACAGGAGCCGGGAGCCGGCGGTACTCAGGATCCGGGCCGCCTCGGCGCCCTTGAAGCGGGAGTTGATCGGCGCGAGGACCGCCCCGGCCCGGTAGACACCCAGGGCGACCAGCGCCCACTCGCAGGTGTTCGGCGCCCACACCGAGACCCGGTCACCGGCGCGGACGCCCGAGGCCACCAGCGCGCGGGCCACCTCGGCCGTGCGCGCGTCGAGATCGGCGAAGGTGAGCCGCTGGTCGCCGTCGACGATCGCCTCGTCGTGTGGCCACCGCGTCGCCGCCCGGGCCAGCGCCGCCGGGATCGTCGCCGGCACCTGCTCAGGACTGTCCGCGGTCTCCGCCGACGCCACTTCCGCCGAGGCCTGGTGCGCCGACGCCATGCCGCCCGGCGCCGTGTCCGCCGGCGTGGTCACCGTTGTCGTCGCCGTGGTGTCTGCCGTCGTCACCGCAGCCTGTGGTCGTGTGCTCATGTGGCACCCTTCGCCGTCGGGAGGGCCGGCCCGGCTTCGAGCACCGATGTGCGGCCCGGTGCCGCGGCCGCCGGGACGGGCGCTATCACCCACAACGCGACACGCGACAGTCGCAGATTATATAAGTTATTCAATCGAAGGTCCGGAAGAACGGAGTGCTGGGATGCCCGACGCGACAGCGCCGCTCGCCGGCGTCCGGGTTGTCGACGTGTCGATGCTCGGGCCCGGCGCGCTCACGACACACCTCGCCGACCTGGGCGCGGACGTCATCAAGGTGGAGCCGCCCGGCGGCGACTACGTGCGGCGCATGGTCTGGCCGTTCGTCGACGGGGTGTCCCTGCTGCACCTGCACATCTCCCGGGGCAAACGCAGCATCGTCCTCGACCTGCGCACGCCCGAGGGGGTCGCGGTGTTCCACGACCTGGTCCGCGGCGCGGACGCGGTGGTCGAGGCGATGCGCCCCGGTGCGCTGGAGCGACGCGGCCTCGGCTTCGCCGCCCTGCGCGAGCTGAACCCACGGATCGTGCTGGCGTCGATCTCCGGCTACGGGGCGAGCGGTCCGTACCGGGACCTACCCAGCCACGGCATCGCCTACGACACCTGGGCCGGTGTGGTCGCCCCCGCCGTCGACGAGGACGGCTTCACCTACCTGCCCGACCACGCCTCGATCGGCATCCACGCGGGGCCCCTGTACGGGGCACTGACGCTGGTCGCCGCGGTGCTCTCCGCCCGCGAGACCGGGCAGGGCCGTCACGTCGAAGTCGGCCAGTCCGACGCCGCGGCCGCGATGGACTGGCTGCGGATCGAGACGTACCGGGCCTACCAGCGCCCCGAGGACGAGGTCACCGGCAACCCGTCCGACAACTACGAGCGCCGCCCCCCGGGCACCGGTGGGATGCGCGACGCCGTGCGCTACCAGGTGTACGCGACGTCCGACGGCCACGTGCTGTTCATGGCCTCGGAGCGGCGGTTCTGGCGCAACTTCTGCGCCGGGGTCGGCCGGATGGACCTGTACGAGGCCCGGCCCGGCGCCGAGTACGCCGACCACGCCCGCGGTGACATGGAGCTGCGCGACGAGCTGCGCAAGATCTTCGCCACCCGCACGACCGCCGAGTGGGTGCGCTTCGGCGGCGAGGTCGACACCACGCTGTCGCCGGTGAACTCACCCGAGGCGATCGACACCGACCCGCAGTTCGCCGACCGGCTGCCCTGGCTGCCGGCCGCCGACCTCGGCGTGGACGAGCTGCCGTTCCCGGTGCGCCTCGACGGCCGCAATCCCGTGCCGGCACGGCGGGCCCCGACCCCCGGGCAGCAGACCGCCGAGATCCTCGGCGAACTCGGCTACGACGACGAGCGGATCGCCGCCGCGCGCGCCGCCGGCGCGTTCGGGCCGATCGAAACACCAGACATCTGATCATCTGATCCTGTAGGCGAACAGCCGACCGGGGGTGGCGTTCCCACCCCCGGTCGGCGCGGATGGGAGGGCACGCCATGGGGCTGCTCGACGGCAAGGTCGCGATCATCACCGGCGCCGGCCACGGCATCGGGCGCGGGCACGCGCTCGAACTGGCCCGGCACGGGGCGAAGGTCGTCGTCAACGACCTCGGCGGATCGGTGCGCGGCGAGGGGCAGGGGCGGGCGGCCGACGAGACCGTCGCGCTGATCGAGAAGCGCGGCGGCACCGCGGTCGCCGACTACTCCGACGTGGGCGACCACGAGCAGTGCGGCGCGCTGATCAAGCGGGCCATCGACGCCTTCGGCCGGCTCGACATCCTCGTGAACAACGCCGGCATCGTGCGCGACGCGGCGATCTGGAACATGCCTCCGGAGGACTTCGACGCGGTCATCCGCGTCCACGTCCGCGGCACCTGGTCGACCTGCCACCATGCGGCGCGTTACTGGCGGGCGGCCGCCAAGAGCGGCGAGACCGTGCATGGACGGATCATCAACACCACCTCCGGCGCGGGGCTCGGCGGCAACTTCGGCCAGACCAGTTACGCCGCCGCCAAGGCGGCGATCGTCGCGATCACCCAGACGCTCGCGATGGAGCTGTACCGCTCAGGTGTCACGGTGAACGCGGTCGGCCCGTCCGGACTCACCCGGATCACCGCCAGCATCCCCGGCATGGGCGACTCGTTCGAGCCGGACGCGGTGGCCGACGACGAGTGGCACGCGATGGACCCGTCCAACAGCTCGCCGCTGGTCGCCTGGCTGGCCAGCGACGAGGCGGACCACGTGACCGGCCAGGTCATCCGCTCGATCGAGGACCGCATCATCTGGATGCAGGGCTGGAAGGAGCGCAAGGTCATCGCCGCCGGCCAGAAGCGGTGGGACGCGACGAAGCTCAGCGAGGTCATCAACCAGGACCTGTTCGAGACCCGCGCCCCCGGCATGCGTTTCTGACCCCAGGAGCCGAGGAGCCGAGAAGCCGAGGAGCCGAGAGATGCCCGTCGACCTCGCCGAGCTGCTGCGCCCGGCGCACACGGTCCTGCTCACCCAGGAATGCCAGAACGGCGTGGTCGGGGCCCAGAGCTCGCTGCCGGCGCTGGCCGCGGCGGCCCGGGACAGCGGCATGCTGGCCAACGTCGGCCGGCTCGCCGCGGCCGCCCGGGCCGCCGGGGCCGGGGTACTGCACGCCATCGCGGCCCGCCGGCCGGACGGCCGCGGCGCCAGCCACAACGCCCGGCTGTTTGCCGCGGTGGAACGCGCGCCGGTCCAGCAGTTGCTCGGCACCCCGGCGGTCGAGGTCGTCGACGAGATCGGGCGCGCCCCGTCCGATCTCGTCTCCACCCGGCTGGCGGGCCTGTCCCCCATCGCAGGCACGGACGCCGACGCCCTGCTGCGCAACCTCGGCGCCCGCACCCTGGTCATCGTCGGCGTGTCCGCCAACATCGCGATTCCCAACGCGGTGTTCGACGCGGTGAACCTCGGCTACCAGGTGGTCCTCCCCCGCGACGCGATCTGCGGAGTGCCCACCGACTACGCCGATGTCCTCATCGCGAACACTCTCTCGCTGGTCGCCACGATCACCACCACCGACGAGATCCTCGGAATCTGGCAGCCCTGACCCGCGAGGTACGACTCAGCGAGTATCAACAGCCGATCGCGCCACCCCGCAGCCGATGACCGTCGCGCTCAGGATTAGAGCTGACCCGACGAGTGAACGATTCTGGTCGTCCTGGTCCTGGAGCTGGTCGTAGTATCCAGCGCGGCCGCGGCGCGGAGCGGCGGAGCCGGACCGCTCCGCGCCTGGTTTGTTACCTGGCAAGCGTGAAGGATTTTGGTCGTTGGAACGACCAAAATCCTTCACGCTTGCCACCTCCCAACCTCCTCCAGCACCTCACGGTTCTCGGGTCGGAGCGCGCGGTGACCATATCCCGTCAAACTCTCCCGGTCCGGGGTCGTGCGAGCGAGGCTCGCGCTCCAACAACGCGACCGAACCCGGGATCCGGGCGAAAGCATCGAAAAGGCCGAAGATCTCGGACGCACCCGAGAGGGTGATGCGGTCCCGAGGAGTGGCAGATCCGGGCGATTACCCGCCACAGACCACGATCATGCCGAATCGCTCCGACTACTGAAATCCGCCGACTTTTCGGCTGGCGGCGGTCGGCGGGACAGTCAGGTTAAGGTTATCCACCGCTGCGGGGTACGGTGTAGTTTTCCACAAGTTCGGGGATGATCGGCGTACTCGCGAGATTTTCGCGAATGTGGAGTGGTGCCACCGACGCCGACAGAAACGTTCCCGCTCCACTGGCAGACGATTGCCGAGGAGCAGGACGGTGTCATCACGGTCGCCGAGATCGCCTACCGGCGTATCGAACGGCGCTACGGCCTTCCGGCCGCGCAACGGCAGGCCGCCGTCGACCTCGACGGCCGCCGATATCTCGACGTCTGGTACGCGCCATGGCGGGTCTGGGTGGAGATCGACGGTGCCGCACATCGGGAATCCCGCCAGTGGTGGGACGATCTCGCCCGACAGAACCTGGGCGTCCTCGACGACCGGCTCGTGCTCAGGTTCCCGACCTGGCTACTCCGCCAAGACCCCCAGCACGTTGCCGCGTTGGTGAAGCTCGCGCTCCACCAACGCGGCCGGATTCCTGATTCCGCTTTGAGGAGGTGACAAGCGTGAAGGATTTCGGTCATTGGGACGACAAACATCCTTCACGCTTATCCGGTAGCAAGACCAGCCGCGGCGGCGGCGCGGCGGCGCCACCGCGCCAGGTCCGCGCTGGTCAGGCGGTGGCGTTGCTTGCGAGGGCGGACAGGTCGGTGCCGGCGCCGGTGCGCTCGAATCGGCCCTTGTCGAAGGAGCGGGTGGTGACGTCGTGCCCGGCGACCTCCGCGCGCAGCGCGCCGACCGTGGAGCGCTCGCGCGGGCGATGCGCGAACGGGTCGAACGAGTACCAGCGCATCGCGTTCTCGAACGTGATCTTGTTCAGCTCGTCGTCGGGGACGTCGGCGGCGACCACGGCCAGTTCCTCGCCCGCGTTCGGCCAGGACGAGTCCGAGTGCGGGTAGTCGCACTCCCAGGCGATGTTGTCCAGGCCGATCATGTCCCGCAGCTTGATGCCCACCGGGTCGGCGATGAAGCAGGTCAGGAAGTGCTCGCGGAACACCTCGCTGGGCAGCTTCCCGCCGAAGTCCTGGCCCGTCCACAGGTGGTGCATGTCGTAGGTGCGGTCGATGCGGTCGAGGAAGTACGGAATCCAGCCGGTTCCGCCCTCGGAAAGGGCGATCCGGATCCCCGGGAACTTCTTGATCACACGCGACCACAGCAGGTCGGCGGCGGCCTGGCAGATGTTCATCGGCTGCAGGGTGATCATGACGTCGACCGGGGCGTCGGCCGCGGTCACCGACAGCTTGCCCGAGGAGCCCAGGTGGATCGACAGCACCACGTTCTCGTCGACCAGCGCCTGCCACAGCGGGTCCCAGTGCTCGTCGTGGAAGCTGGGCAGCCCCAGCGTCGCCGGGTTCTCGGTGAAGGTGATCGAGTGGCAGCCCTTGGCCGCGAGGCGGCGCACCTCCGCGGCCGCCAGGTGCGGATCCCACAGGATCGGCAGCGCCATCGGGATGAACCGGCCCGGGTAGGCCCCGCACCACTCGTCGATGTGCCAGTCGTTGTAGGCCCGAACGACCGCCAGGGCGAGATCCTTGTCGTCGGCCGCGGAGAACACCCGGGCGCTGAAGCCGGGGAACGACGGGAAGCACATCGAGCCCAGCACCCCGCCGGCGCTCATGTCCTTCACCCGCTCGTGGATGTCGAAGCAACCCGGGCGCATCTCGTCGAAGGCCGTCGGCTCGACGCCGTACTCCTCCTTGGGCCGCCCGGCCACCGCGTTCAGCCCGATGTTCGGGATGACCGACCCGTTGAAGGTCCACACGTCGGAGCCGTCGTCGAGCCGGCGCACCCGCGGCGCCACGTCGGCGAACCGGGCCGGCAGCCGCCCGTCGAACATGTTCGGTGGCTCGACCAGATGGTCGTCCACGCTGATGAGGATGAGATCGTCCGCTTTCATGCCGGGCCTCCGCTTCTGGGCGTGACATCACTGTCACGTTCGTCGTTGCCTGTCTGACAGCTGTTCACGCGCTGCGGGGTGCTCGCAGCCGGTCACGTATCCCGCGGACGTGATCGGCGAAGCCGGGCCGGTCGACGGACCACTGCTGCACGACGAGCTCGGCCGCGACCGCCGCGTCCGCGTCCGCGAGCGCGGCCGTGGTCCGCAGCGTCTCCTTGGTGCGGGCCACCAGGTCGTGCTGGCGCCCGGCGGCCCGCCGGGCCAGCCGGGTCGCGACCGCGGTCAGCTCGTCGTCGGGAACGCATCGCCAGGCCAGCCCGCTGCGGGCGGCCTCCGCGCCGGTCAGCCTGTCCCCGCAGAGCACGAGCGCGGCGGCGCCCTGGGTGCCGATCCGCCCGGCGAGGCGCCACAGATGACCGCCGCCGGGAGCGATACCGACGTCGAGGAAGCGCGGGTCGAACGACGCCGACTCCCCGGCGATGATGATGTCGCAGGCCAGCGGCAGGTTCACCCCCGCGCCGATGGCCGCCCCGCCGACGGCCGCGATCGTCGGCACCGGGGCGTGCGCGAGCGCGAGCATGCCCGCGTAGGTGTCGGCGAGCGGGACGCGCGGCGCGATCAGGTCGTCCAGGTTGCCGCCGGCGCAGAACACCGGCGGGGCCGCGGTGAGCACGATCGCACCGGCGTCCGCGGCGAGCACCAGCTCGACCGCCTCCGCGATCGCGCAGCTCATCTCGTACGACAGCGCGTTGCGATGCGCCGGGTCGTTCAGCGTGAGCACCGCGAAGCCGTCCACCTGCTCGACGGTCACCAGCGGCCCCGGGGCCGGCGCCACGCCCATCAGCCGGTGCTCCACTGGCCGGTGGTCCCGTCGGGCCGTTCGCCGGTGGCCGCGTGCGCGCCCAGTTCCTGCAGCGCCGCCGGATCGAGCGGAGCGCTGGCGGGGTTGAGCGTCACGTCGTCGAGCGCGATCCCTCCATACATGAGCGCGAGGGCCGTGCTCTGCGCGACCGCCGCGCCGACGTCGTCCACGTGCATGAAGTCGGCGGTGACCAGGCCGGAGGACGCCCATTTCGGCAGGAGCTCACCGAGGATGTCGTCGCCGAACTCCCGGTGGATCTCGGTGGGCATCGTCGCCCCGACCGAGAGGCGCAGGAACCGGTGCTCGGGGTGTTCGCGGCGCCAGCTGCGGATGGTGTGCTCGAGCGCGGCCTTGCTCGCCGTGTAGGCGCCGAGCCCGTGCACCGGGTTCCCGACCGAGTTGGACGACAGGTAGACGAACAGGCCCGGCTCGTCGCCCCGCGCGGTGACCGCGGCCGCGGTCACCAGCGCCGGTGCGGTCACGTTCGTGGCGAAGACGTCGGACCAGGTGGCGGCGTCCGTCCTCGTCAGCAGGCTCAGCGGGGAGTACCCGATCGGGAACAGCACCGCGTCCAGGCCGCCGAAGGCCTCGGTCGCCGCCACCACGGCACGCTCGCATTCGGCGTCCACGCGCAGGTCTGCGGGTAACGCGAGCCCGCCGTCCAGGGCGGCGACGACCTCGTCGAGCTGCGCGGCGCGCCGCCCGACCACAGCGACCCGCCCGCCGGCGCGGCCCAGGGCCAGAGCGGTCGCCCGCCCGATGCCGGACGACGCCCCCACCACCAGGAAGCGCCGGCCGGTCAGATCGATCGTGATGCCCATCAGATTCCCGTCAGTAGGCCGGTGAACAGAGGCGACAGAGGAGAAGGCGCAGCGCCGGCGGCGTCAGCCACGCGGCAGGCCGAGGATGCGTTCGGCGATCACGTTCAGCTGGATCTCGACGGTCCCGCCGCCGATCAGCTTCGGCGGCACCGTGAGATAGCCCTGCGCACGGGCCCCGGCCGGACCGTCGGCGACGGCGGCGCCGGGCCCGGTCCAGCGCATCGCCCGTTCGGCCACCCGGGTGGCCAGGGTGCCCGCCAGCACCTTGGAGACGCTCGACTCCGCCCCGGGGCGCAGCCCCGACAGGCTGCGCAGTGTGGTGCGCAGCGCCAGCGCGGCGAGCGCGTGCGCCGGCCCGAACGTCTCCCCCAGCTCCCGCAGGACGTCCGACTGCTCCGCCGCGAGGCCCGGCTCGCCGGCGAGCTCCACCAGCCCGACCGGGATGTGCTGCATGCCGCTGATGCTGACCCGCTCGTTGCCGAGCGTGGTGCGGGCCAGCGTCCAGCCCTGGTTCACCTCGCCGACCAGCCGGTCGTCCGGCACGAACACGTCGTTGAGGAACACCTCGTTGAACAGGAACCCGCCGTTGGCCTCCTGCAGCGGGCGGATCTCCAGCCCGGGGGCGGCCATGTCGACCAGGAAGTAGGAGATGCCCTTGTGCTTGGGGGCGTCCGGGTCGGTGCGGGCCAGGCAGATGCCGTACTGCGCCTCGTGTGCCTTCGACGTCCAGACCTTCTGCCCGTTGAGCCGCCAGCCGCCGTCGACCTTCTCGGCGCGGGTGGACAGCGCGGCGAGGTCGGAGCCGGCGCCGGGCTCGCTGAACAGCTGGCACCATTCGATGTCGCCGCGCAGCGTCGCCGGGACGAAGAAGTCCCGCTGGGCGTCGGTGCCGTGGGCGAGGACCGTCGGCAGCGCCCAGTCACCGACGATGAGCATCGGCGGCGTCAGGCCGGCACGCTCGTACTCACGCTGGATGACGAGCTGCTCGATCGGGCTCGCGCCGAGGCCGTACGGCCGCGGGTAGTGCGGCACGACCAGCCCTTCCTCGGCCAGGCGCAGGCGCCGGGCGGGGCCGTCGGCGGGCAGCGCCGCGACCTCGGCGAGGATGCCGGCGATCCGCTCCCGGAACGCCGGGTCGGCGTCGGAGAGGTCGACGTCGAAGTCGCGGGACGTCGTCCGGACCCGCTCGCCGAGCTCACGCTGCCAGCGGCTGGCCGGGCCGAGCAGGTTCTCGAGCACCATCGCCCGGCGCCAGTAGAAGTGGGCGTCGTGTTCCCAGGTGTAGCCGATGCCACCGAGCAGGGTGATCGTCGCGAGGCCGAGGTCGGTGGCGCCGGGCAGGCAGACCGCCGCCGCCCCGGCCGCCGCGACGGCGAGCTGCTCGTCGCTCTCGTCGAGCGCCCGGGCGCCGTCCCACGCGGCGGCGGCCATGGTCTGGACGTCGACGAACATCCGGGCGCACTTGTGTTTGATCGCCTGGAAGGAGCCGACGGGCCGGCCGAACTGCTCCCGCACCTTGACGTAGGCGACGCCGGTGTCGACGCACCACTGGGCGAGGCCGGTCGCCTCGGCGGCGAAGAGCACCGCGGCGACGGCCCGCACCTGCGCGGAGCCGACCGCGACGCACCGGTCGGCGCTGATCAGCACGTCGTTCAGGGTCACCGGGCCGACGGCTCGGGTGTGGTCGACCGGCTCGCCGGCGCGGACGTCCACCCCGGGGCCGGGCTCCACGACGAACCAGATCTCGTCACCGGCCGGTGCGGTCGCACCCAGCAGCAGCAGGGTGGCGCCGGGCGCGCCGAGCACCGGATCGGTCGTACCGCTCACCCGGTAGCCGCCGTCCCCGGCCGGCTGCGCCGACAGCCCGGTGACCGACAGCGCGGTGGCCCCGACGGACCCTTCCGCCAGTGCCGGCAGGGTCCGCTTGCGCAGGTCGTCATCCCCGTAGCGGGCCAGCACCGAGCTGGTCAGCAGGGATGGCAGCAGCGGCCCGGGGAGCAGGCCGCGCGCGGCCTCCTCGACCACGACCGCCAGCGCCACCGGCCCGGCGCCGGCCCCGCCGTGCTCCTCGGGCAGGTGCAGGGCGGTCAGCCCCTGTTCGACGACGCCCGGCCAGTAGTCGGGCAGTGCGCCGCCGACCCACTCCGGCATCGCCGCCCGGACCGCGGCGGACGGCGCGTGGCGGGCCACGAACCCTCGCACCGAGTCGGCGAGTGCCGCGTGGTCGTCGTCAAGACCGATGGACACGTCTGTCTCTCCTAGCTGCCGTTAGCTGCCGTGCCGCTGCCGGCTCAGGCGTCCAGTTTCAGAACTCGGCGGGCGTTCTCATGCAGGAACTTCGGCCACACCTCGTCGCGGAACGGGACGTCCTGCATGTCCCGCATGATGCGCTCGAGGGTCAGCCCCATGGGGAAGTAACCCGCGTAGATGACCTTGTCGGCCCCGCGCCTGTTCGCGAAGTCGATGATGTCCTTCGGGTAGTACTTCGGCGCGAAGGCGGACGTCGAGTAGTAGAGGTTCGGCCACTTGAGCAGCAGCTTCACCGCCAGCTCCGTCCACGGCTCACAACCGTGCCGGGTGACGAACACCAGGTCCGGGAAGTCGTACATCACCTGGTCGATGAGCTCGACCTTCTGCGGCGCGAACGGCAGCCGCGGGCCGGGCACCCCGGCGCAGACGAAGATGGGAATCCCCAGCTCGACGCACTTGGCGTAGATCGGGTACATCTTCTCGTCGTTGATCGCGACCTGCGGGTAGGTGCCGGCGGGGAAGACACCCACCGCTTTCACCCCATGGGTCTCGTAGTCGGCGACCAGTCCGCGAACACTGCCCATGACATCCGACGGGTTCTCGATCGTCGCGCTCGGCACGAACCGGTCCGGGAAGGTACGCAGGGCCACCTGGGCGGCTTCACCGCGGCAGCCGATCAGGCCCTTCTCGACGTTGTAGCGGTCCATCTCGCCCAGCGTGACGCTCACCGGGTCATCAGTGGGCAGATCGTGCGGCACGCTCTTGAACATGTACTCGGCCGGGAACGCGAACGCCCTCGACTCGGAGTCCTTGAGCTGACGCCGGATGAAGTCGTACTGGGAGGAGTCCTTGGTCGGAAAGGCGATCATCGTGTCGATGACCGGGACTCCCAGGGGAAACGCCATGGCTTCATGATCCTTCGGAGGTCGGCAGGTGGTGGCGGGCAGGGCCGGCGGGCGTCGACCGGCGGGTCAGGTCCAGATCAGCGTCGTAGTGGTCATCCGCGCCGAACGCTCGCAGCGCCTCATCCGCCATGCCGCACCTCTCCCGGGTCACGGTGACCTTCGACGATGCCCAGCAGACCAGCTGGCCGGCCGGCTGTCAGCACCGGAGGCGCCGTCGTCAGGTCGAATATAATATTCAAACTGCGAACTGGCACCTGCCGTGCCGCCGCAGACCTCCCGAGGAGACACCCGTGACCGACGCTGTTGTTGTGTCGACCGCCCGCACCGCCATCGGGAGGGCCCGCAAGGGCTCCCTCGTCGGGCTGGACGCCTTCGCCCTCGCCGAGGCGGTCGTTCCCGCTGTGGTGGAGCGCGCCGGCGTGCCCGTCAGCGACATCGACGACCTCGTGCTGGCCGAGAGCTACCAGGGCGGTGGCGTGATCGCCCGGCACACCGCGGTGCGCATCGGCCTGACCGACGTGTCGGGCCTGGCCACCAACCGGCACTGCGCCTCCGGCCTGAGCGCCGTCGCGATCGCCGCCGCCGGCATCCGCGCCGGGATGGAGAAGGTCGTCGTCGCCGGCGGCACCGAAAGCCTCAGTAACCAGATCCTCGGCTCGCGCCGCGACGCCGACGGCAACCAGAAGATCTGGATGTCCCCGCCGAACCCGGACACGCCGGAGGCGCCCTCGTTCGACATGCCGATCACCGTCGGTGAGAACACCGCCCGCGAGATGGGGCTGACCCGCCGCGACGTCGACGAGTGGACCGTCTACACCCAGGAGCGCGCGCTGGCCTCCATCGACTCCGGCGCCTTCGTCGACGAGATCATCCCGCTGGACGTCACCCTTCCCGACGGCACGACCAAGCGGTTCGACACCGACGAACACCCCCGCCGCGGGACGACCCTGGAGCGCCTCGCCGAACTGCCGGTGATCCGCCCCGACTACCCGAACCCCACCGTCACCGCCGCGAACTCGGCCGGGCTCAACGACGCCGCCGCCGCGGTCACCCTGACCAGCGACGACTACGCCGCAACCCACGGCCTCGCCCCGCTGGCACGGATCCGCTCCTGGGCCACCGCCGGGATCGACCCGGCGCTGACGGGCCTCGCCCCCACACTGGCGATCCCCAAGGCCCTCGACCGCGCCGGGCTGACCATTTCCGACATCGCCCTGTTCGAGATCAACGAGGCGTTCTGCTCGGTGCCGGTCGCCGCCATCCGCAAGCTCGGCCTCGACCCCGCGATCGTCAACGTCAACGGCAGCGGCGCGAGCCTCGGCCACCCGATCGCCGCGACCGGCGCCCGGATGATCGTCACCATGATCGGCGAGCTTCGCCGGCGCGGCGCGAGCCTGGGCGTCGTCTCCATGTGCGCCGGCGGCGGCATGGGCGCCGCAATGGTCATCGAGATCATCTGACGCATCGGTGAGCCGCCCTGAGTTCCTCGGAGGCCAGGGCGGCTCAGACGCACCCTTTGGCTACTGCTATCCCGCATAGACGAAGCGCCTCTCTCCGGGGCGATAAGCGCTCCGCTCTCAGCCATCTACATTCACCCACAATATAAGAGCCATCTACATTCACCCACAATATAAGACCGTCAAGCTTCACGACCACTTGTTTATATTGACCCCAGTGGCGACTTCCGCGCCGACGGCTACCCAAAGCGCCCTTTTTGCACCTACCGATGGACCGCAGAAGGCCCCGCAGCACAATCGGTCCCGAGAGTCCGGTCAGGGCGAACGGGATCGCCAACGACAAATTATCCGCGGATACCGGCGAAAACGCCAGGGCGCGCAACCGCCGATCCTGCCACAAGTCCATCGACCGAAATTCACCTTCCAGTTCATGTCCGGTCGAAGGACCAGCGTTTCTACCGTCGGGATCGTGGATCCTGACGGGGACCTGCCTCCGACGGTCGGAACCCGTCGGAAGTACCACCGCGGGCGGGGCGATGACAGGCCGTTGCCCGCTGCGCACGGAGCCCCCGGCGCACCGGTCTGTTACTGGTGCGCCGGGGGCTCCGCGTATTCCGCCGACTCGACGTTGAAGGTTTTTCTACCAGCCGGTGACCGGCTCACGGATCAGGGTGTGTGACGGGATGTATTCGCCGCATCACCAGGCCCAGCCCGACGCCGTAGACGGGCAGCAGTATGAGCAGCAGCGATGGATTTATATGCGCGACCAGGACCACGCCCATCGCCGATCGCCTCCCTGGGGGGCACCGGACAAACCCTGCCAGCCAGCAACCCACAAACGATCAACATGACCTGGCCGTCACTCACGTTCGGAGATCAACGCTTTCCGTCGTACTTATTCTGCGCATCCCCCAGGGCGCGGACGACTGACTCGGCAATCGAGGAAGCGGGATCCTTTCGAAGGGTACGATACTCGTCAAGGCGCAGCTCTCGACCGCTTTTCAAGGATACGACGGGAATTTTCCAGGGAAGGATCTCTCCCGCATCGACAACGATCGAGGAATCAATCTCATCCCAGCCGATCCGCCGACTCCTCTGAAGTCTGACAAAAGATACCCCAGTCTCTCCGATGACTACTCGAAGGCGAAGGATCCTGACAATCGCGAAAATGGCTGTCGCTGCGATCAGGCCAGCGACGATTCGACCGCCGACGCCGCCGGCATCCTCAGACGGGACCATGAGGCCGGCTACACCAACGAGTGCGAACCCAAACGCGGGAGCTGTCGCCAGCCAACGGTAGAGACGTGGCCGCAGAACCACACCGTCGACACTCATCGTCGCCTCCACCTGGTCAGGGTGCGTAGTAGCTACGGTTCCGCCGCCTGGAGAAGCCACCGGCAAAGTTTGCGCCCCCGCTCAGGCCGCCTCCAGCCTTCAGGATCAACTTAGTGTACTTGCGGTCAAATCTTACCGCGCTGCCGGCCTTCTTCAGTGGCAGCCACACGCCGCCGTAGTTCATCGTCGAGAAGATCGCGTCACCGACGTTCGCTCTCAGCGACCTACGGAATCCCTGGTGCTGGATTCGGTAGGAGGCCCGAGTGACGAAGGCGAGGGTCTGGGCTCCGGCGCAAAGCAGGGGGCCGCCGAAGCAAGCCGCCAAGGCAAGTCCACCGGTGATCTGTCGGCGATACTTCCATGCCTTCTTCGCGGCCTTCTTCGCCCATCCGAACATGCGTCCGTCGAGGTCGAGGGTGTTATAGGGGTCCTGGTGGGCGTAGTCGTAGGGGTTGTCGGAGCCGCCGGGGACGGGGTCGGTGGAGAGGAAGCGGCCGAGGTTGGGGTCGTAGAGGCGGACGCCCATGAGGGTGAGGCCGGAGAGGGTGTCGCGGGAGCGTTGTTTGGCGCCGAGCCATCCGTAGCGGGCGTAGGCCGCGGAGCTGAAGTAGGGGACGCCGAACTCGGTGGATTCGCTGTAGCTGGTGATGGAGCTGGCGGTGGTGGTGTCGTCGACGGTGGCGATGATGTCGCCGTGGAGGTTGGCGAGCTGCAGGGTGACCGCGCCGGTGTCGGTCTGGGTGGCGGCGAGGTCTCCGCCGATGCCGGTGATGTTGCGGGTCCAGGTTGCGCCGGAACCGATCCAGGCGGCGCTGTCGCCCGAGGCAGAGGTGTAATGATTGGTCGTGGTGGTGGCGCCGACGGTCCAGGAACGCAGCCGGCGGGCTGGGTCTAGGGCGTAGGTGCGGGTGGTACCGGCGACGGTTTCGGAGGCGACGAGGTCGTTCACGTAGTAACCGATGGTCGCCGAGCTGCCGGCGGGTGGGTAGGGGTCGGTGGTGGTGCGACCGAACAGGTCGTAGGCGAAACCGGAGTTGGTGAGCCGGTCGGCCTGGTCATAGGTGAATCCGTAGCCGGTTGGGGTGGTGCTGGTGGAGCAGGTTCCTGTTTCGCTGCCGCCGGCGTCGGGATAGCTGGTGAGCGCGGTCCGGTTGGAATCCGGGTCGTAGGTGTAGGCGCGGGTGGTGCAGGAGGCGGGGCCGCCGTATCCGACCGTGTCGGCGACGGAGGTGAGTCGTCCGGAGAGGTCGTAGCCGAGGTTTTTCGCGGAGACCGGTGAGGTGTCGAGGCGGACCTGTTCGTGGATGGAGTTGGCCTGGGTGAAGGCCAGCCAGGGTGTGCCACTCTTGGCGTAGGTGAGGCTGGTGGGTTCGGCGTTGTTGTCGTAGCGGGTGGTGGCGACCAGACCGTTTGGGTAGGTCTGGGAGGTGAGTTTGCCGTCGGCGTTGTAGGCGGCGGTGAAGGTGGACGGTGCCGATCCGGCGCCGACGTTCAGGCTGGTCACCAGGCCGCGGTGCTCGTTCGCGCCGTCGTAGGTGTAGGTGTAGATGCCCTTTCCGTCCGTCGACGAGGTGACCTGGCTGTCGATGTCGTAGCCGGTGGTGGAGGTGTTCCCGTCGGCGTCGGTCTGGGAGGTCACCCGGCCCCAGCTGTCGTAGCCGGTGGTCAGGGTGATCCCGCTCGCGGTGGTGGTCGTGGCCTGGCCGGACGCCGGATCGTAGCCGTAGGTCGCGGTGGGGATCGTGGTGCCGCCGTCCGCGGCCGGGCTCGCCACGACCGCCTCGGACGTCTTACGGCCGGCGGTGTCGTAGACGTAGGTGGTGGTCCGGGTGGTGCTGTTGACCGTCTCGACCTCGGTCAGGACCTGGTTGAGGCTGTTGTAGGTGTACGTCGACACCGGCAGCGGGTTGCCTGAGGAGGGCTGTGCGGCCGGGCCGCTGGTGCAGGCCAGCCCGGTGCGGGAGGCGTTCACGCAGCTACCGGAGCCGGTGGCGGTGTAGTAGGTGGTGACGGTGGTGAACGCGTCGGTGCCGGCGGCGTTCGCCTTCGGCTGGCGCGACTCGACCGTGTTCCCGGCCGCGTTGTAGTAGGTGGTGCGGACGATGTCGGGGGTGGAGCCGCCGCCCATCCAGGTGGCGACCGTCGTCGGCTTGCGCAGCGCCCAGCCGGAGGTGGACGGGTCGGCGCCGGTCTTCGCCTCGTAGCCGTTCACGGTCTTGCGGGAGTCGACGTCCGTCCCGTTGGCCAGGCGGGTGCTGGTGGTGATCGTGGTTGCCAGCCGGTACGGGTCGGTCGAGGAGGGGGCGCCCTGGTCGTAGTCGGTGTGCTCGTGCTGGCGGGCGGAGTAGCGGGCGCCGGCGTTGTCGACGATCTGGTGGGTCGGGCCGTAGGTGTCGGTGACGGTCACCCCGTCGGAGCTGTAGACGGTCTGTTCGTCGAGCAGTTGGGAGCGGGCCGCGGAGCTGGTCAGTGCCGCCACGGTCATGTCCGTGTCGGCTGTCGGGGTGAGTGCCTGGTTGCGGTTCTCCGCAGACAGGCTGCGGATGGTGTTGCCCTTGCTGTCGTGTTCGGTGGTGCTGATCTGCCAAGCACCGTTGCCGTAGGAGGCGGAGTTGACCTGTTTGCCGTCGGCGTTGAGATAGGTCAGGTCGGCGTAGGGCCAGTCCGCCGCGGCGGGGACGGCTGCGGGGACGTGGCCGGCCGGGAAGACCGCCGCCCCGTACAGCGGGATGTCGGTCTGCGCCCAGTTCGCGACCTGGGCCGGGGCCAGGTCGATCGGCGCCCCCGTCCCGGTCACGGCCACGTCGTAGACGACCGTCTGCGTCGCGGTTCCCCCGCCGGGCGCGGGCCGGGAGGCGGTGTACAGGCGGGCGGCGCCGTCGTAGGTCAGGGTCCAGGTCGCCTGCCCGGGTGGGGTGATCTGGGCGAGGCGGCCGGCGGCGTCGTAGGCGTAGGTGGTGGTCAGGCCGGTGCGGGGGTCCTTCGCCGAGCGCAGCTTGCCGGCCGAGTCGTAGGCGTAGGCGGCCACGTTGACCGGGGCGTCGCCGTTGAGGGACATCGCGACCGAGGTCAGCCGGCCGGTGTAGTCACCCCAGGTCGCCGGGTCGGTGCCGGTGCCGGTCGCGGTGGTCGAGGCGGCGTAGCCGATGGTCAGCGCCCGGCAGCCCGCGACCAGGGTGGTGCAGGTGACGCCGGCGGGTACCGGGGCGAGGATGCGGGTGGTCCGCCCGGAAGAGTCGGTGGTGAAGGTGGAGGTGGTGTTCGTGCCCGGTTCGATGACCTGGCTGACCCGCCACACCGTCGCTCCGCCCACGGTCTGCGCGGCGTAGATCGTGCGGGTGCCGTCGACCTCGGTGAGGGTGAACTGGGTGGCCGAGTCCTTCACCAGCTTCGACCCGTCCGTCGCGACGTCCCCGACACCGATGTAGGTGTACGGGTAGGTGCCGGAACCGGTGCGGACGTAGATGTCCTGCACGCCGTTCTCGTCGGTGAGCGCTGCGTAGCCGTCGGTCGCTGTGTAGTCGGTGAGGGTGCGGTCCGCGGAGCCGGCGTCCGGGCCGGGCATGCTCGCCGTCCACCCTGGGCCGAACACCCCGACTGTGCCGCCCACCGCGAGGGTGGTGAAGGAGCGGCCGACGGTCAGATCGCCGGTGTAGGTCGGCATCGAAACGTCGGTCGCCGAGACCGAGTAGTCGCCGGTCAGCAGTGCGACGGTGCCGGGGCCGACCGGCTGGGTGGCGTCGGCGTCGGCGAACGCGCGCCGGGCGAACTGCACAGTGTGCAGTGGAGCGCAGGACACGGTGTTCGCCGCGTCCCGGAAACATGCCTGAATCTGCACCGGTCCGTCGGGTGCGCCGAACCCGGTCAGGGTGGTGTTGAGGTCCCAGGTCAGCTTGTCGAACAGACCCGACCCGTTACGGTTCATCGGCCAGGTGGGGTGGGTCGACGTCCCGGCGATTGTCACGTCGGCGGTCGGGACGTCGCTCCACGCCGTGGCGGTGTTGGTGCCCATCCGGTACTGGAACGTCACCTTCGTCTGCGCCGCGGGAGCCTGCCCTTCCAGCGTGGCGTACCGCTGGACCCGTACGCCCTCGGCCGGCTGCGCCAGCGCCCCTGCGCCGACCCCGAACCCGTACGACACCACCGACGAGAGGTTGCCCGACTTGTCCTTGGTCCGCAGGTAGAGGGTGTGCAGCCCACCGCCCGGGCTCAGCGTCGGGGTGGTGGTCGCCGTCGTCTCCGTGGCCGGTGAGGGCTGGTCGAGGCCGTAGAGGAACGACTGGGTGTCGCCACCCGGGGACGTCCAGGAGAAGGTGCCGGAGGTGGCCGTGCCCCAGCCCCCGGACGCCCAGGCCGCGGAGCTCAGACCGGTCGGCGCGGCGGGGGCGGTGGTGTCGACGGTGAAGGGGATCCACCCGGACCAGGCCTGTGAGTAGTCGACCCCGTCGTAGGCGCGCGACCGCCACTGATACGCCGTCCCGTTGGTGAGCAGGCCCGAGGGCACTGTCCACGAGCCGACCGAGTTCGACGTCACGTTCGTCACCGACCCACTGGTGACCATGGTCGTCCCGGCGGAGTTCCACACCTCGAAATCAAGCCGGACGGGGCTGCCTTCGGGATCCAGCGAGGCGCCCGACAGCGTCGGGGTGGTGGTGTTCGTCAGCACCATCGCCGGGGTGCCGCCGCACTGCGCCGAGCACGGCTTGGTGAAACGGCCGGCGACCGTGCCCGGATACGAGTTGTACGTGGTGGAGATGTTCGGGGCCAGGAACGTGTCGCCCGAGTAGAAGTACTTGAACTGGTTGGCATCCGACTCGTTCGGCGCCCGCAGGGTGAGGGTTTCCGGTGATGGATAGCCGTTGTGCGCCCAGGCGTCGACCAGCCCGGTGATGTCGATGTTCGTGCCGCCCGAGGAGGTGCACGATCCACCGTTGTTGAAGGTGGCGCTCCCCCAGGTGATCCCGTCCGCGCTGGGTTGGGTGGCCCAGGTGGTGCCCGCGCCCATCCCCCCGGCTCCCTGCACGGTCGTCGGCTGGGTCGTGCAGGTCGCGGATCCTGCCTGCCACAGGTTCAGCACGGCGGAGGTGACGTGCTTGCCCTTGATGGCCGAGTCGTCGAAGCGCAGGAAGGACCGGTTCACCGCCGCGCCGGCGTAGTTCCCGACCCGCAGGTACTCGTAGGTGTCGTAGTTCGTGGTCGTGTAAACGTTGTTGACGTCGGTGTCGAGGTTGTCGGCGAGGGTGGCCGCCGGGTCGATCGTGACCGGGTACTGCCGGGCCGGGTCGGTGAGCCAGCCCTTGTCCGGCTTCAGCGCCAGCGTGGGCCTGTCCGCCTTCGCGGTGTCGAGTGTCGCGGCGACGTCGCGGACCCGGTCGGGAAGCTTGCTGGTCGCGTTGACGTGGGAGTCCCACATCAGCGGCACGGGCGAGCGTGCGGTCACCTTCCCGCCGGCGGACATCCGCAGCTCCCCACCGGGGGTACGGGTGGCGGTGACGCCCTTCAGCCGCATCGGCAGGGACAGTGCCGCCTGCGCGGCGGCCGGGGTGTGCGCGACGATCTGCACGTCGTAGCCGGTCGGGAAGACCTTGACGACCAGGTCGGTGTCCTTGGCGACGCCCTTGTAGGTGGCGGTGTTGTCCTTCAGCTCCGGGGCGGGCAGTGCACCTGGCCAGCCGAAGGCGATCTCCCGGTCACCGTCGACGAGGGTGGCGACGTCACCGGCCTTCGAACCGCCGGCCGACAGCTCGACACCCGCCTTCGTGACCTTCGGCGTGACCTTCCCGTCGGCGAGGACCAGTGTCGAGTCGACGTCGACCCAGTCCTCCCCTCGGCGCACCCGACGGATGCCCGAGTACGAGTCGACGGTGACCGTGCCATCCGGGTTCACGAACGTCGAGGTCGTCTCCGTCCGCTCACCGGTGACCTCGATACGGCGCTTCTCCGCACGTGCCGTGAGCTGCGCGGAAACAAAATCAGGCCGTTCCGCCGGCCCGGCCGCGGCAGGAGCCGGCGCTGGGGCGGGATCCTCGGTTGCGGCCTGCGCGGCCTTCTGGCCGGTCGGCAGAAAGTCGACAACCGTCGCCGCCAGCAGCGCGGCTAACAGCACACACAAGAACCGGGATGTCCACCCGCGACGCAACACGCCATGCCGCTGCACGCCAACTCCGTTCGTCCAGGCGAAACGCTGGAACAAAAGCAGGACAGCGCGGTCGGATGGCCGCTTCTGCCAAACACCGCGATGGGCACCAAAAAATGGCAGAGGCGAAGACCGGTGGACAAGTGTGGCCCGGACGGGAGCCCTGGGGTAGGGGAACGGAAAGTAGTGAGCCCATCGCAGGCGCCGGGCGCCTGATCACGGAAGGTAGGCGGGACGCAAAAAATAAAATGCACATAACAGGCATTTCGCCCATGGGTACTCGCGCTAAGCGACGAGTGCGGGCACGCTGCGTGCCATATGAGATGGAGCACACAGTGGTGAGTTACCTGGATGAAACATTCATCTGCTGGATGCAGCCCTGAGGGCGTTGCCATCCACCGCCCGAGTGGATCGGTCTGGTCACCCTTCCGGGGAGGACGGCGTACCGAGGGGGCGGCGGCGAGCCACTGTGGTTCGTGAACTGCGGAAACACATGAGCAGTACGGAATTTTTCTCGTTCCGGTAGCAGGGATTGCCGGCTCATGCCATAGTCTCCGTCGGCCCCACATGGGCGGGGGGTGGACGCGTCCGCAGCCGAAAACTGCAGGTCCGCTGTGTGGCCACAGGTTCAAGCCGGGAGACGGCCATCGCGTCTTCTCTGCAACGGCGAGCGCCTGGAAGCCGAAACGCATGCGTGCCTGACCGGTTCGTGAGCACAGGAGCATCCATCGCATGAGCCGTCCGACCAGATATTCACCGCCCTTCCGGGCCCGGGCGGTGGCCCAGGTCGCCCAGGTCCGATCCCGGCACCGCTCGGAATGGTCGGCGATCGAGAGCGTCGCGGATGCCCTCGGCATCAGCCGCGAGGCGCTTCGGGGCTGGATCCGTCAGGCCGAGGCCGAACCCGAGGTCGAGCGAAGGCGACCGTCGACGTCCGATCGACAGCAGGCGGAGATCCGCAGGCTCACCGCGGACAACGCAAGGCTACGCACGGTGTTACGCGTCCTGCGTGCCAGCAACGGCGATGCACGCGCCACCGAACCGGGCCAGGGCCCTGTCGACGACGGTGCAGATGGTCGCCAGGCCGGTGCGGGGCCGCCAGAGCGCGAGGTGGTCGACCCACACGCCCTTTCAGCTCCTCGGCCCACCCCCACCACGGCTGGCTCGGCGCCAAACAACGCTCCCGCGACACCCGCCGCGGCCTCACCCTCGTGGGCGTCCGCCTCGACGACCCCAACATCGGCCGCTTCCTCTCCACCGGCCCCGACTCCGGCGGCCTCGACCTCGACGGAAAATCATCCTGGCGGAAAGCGTGGCGCTGGGTACGCGGAGGATGGTAAGGCGTGAGAATCGCCAGATGTTACGCCGGTCGGGAGATGGATGCCTGGAGGCCGGTGGTGGTGGATGCACTTCCTGGCGGGCGCGGGCTCGATGGTTGTTGCCGCCGGTCTCCACCCCTGCCGGCTGCGCGCCCGTCGTAGGTTGACGGTAGCCCTGGTCGGCCTCGCCTGCGTAGCACTGGCCTCGGCCGTTGGAGAGCTGGCGGCGCTCGGCACTGCCGGCGGGGTGTTCCTGCTCGCGATCGGATGGGTTTTGTGGAGCTGGCAGCTCCGAATCGCCGGAGATCTCGGATACCGGCGGGCGGCCGAAGTTCCCCCGCCAGTCAGGGTGCGCTCGGAGTGGCTGCCGTTGAATCCCTTCTTTGCAATCCGCTATATCGTCAGGATGAAGAACGATCCGTACTCGAAACGGGTGACGGAGCCCGAATACTTTGATTTCGACGGGTTGTGGGAGGCTCTGCTGATCCGTGTGAAGCATCTCGGCAGGAGAAGGCGGTGAGGCCCTGGTGGCGGCGTGGACGGTGAAGGGCCCGCAGCACGCTCGGCGACCGCGGCGATGAGCACGCCGGAAATTGTCCTCGAGCTGCGTCGGGTGTTGCCGCCAGCGGCTCAGGTCACCTGGAATCATGTCTTCGGCAACGCTGATCACTTCGATCTCTTCATTGAACGCGCCGACGGATCCACGCTCTTCGCGACCTTCGCCACCTGGATCGACGAGGCTCGGGTCTCGATTGACGACTACATCTTCGAACCCGTCCCGAACGAGGTGTTCACCGAGTTCGCCAGGATGTTCGTCGCCGATCTTTTCACGATCCGCGCCACCCGGAGGCCGTTCCTGCGTTGGCTCCAGTTTTCAATGGTGGTCGACGGAGTCTCCTACTCCTCGTTCCGAAGAGCCAAGAACATCGAGCCCTGGGAGGAGTCTCACCTGAGTTTCGCGACCGAGCCGGACGGCTGAGCGCCCGGGCTCGCGGGAAACGGTGGTGGTTTCTCGGCCGGGCCGCCACGGAAGGTGCGGACTTTGGCCTCTGAAGGATCAGGTGGTCGGCGCGGGAAGGTACTCCGCCCGGAGCTGGCCCTTCGCGAGCTTGCCGGTGGGCATCCGGGGCAGCTCGTCGCGGAACGTGACGACGCCGGGCACCTTGTAGCCGGCGAGGCTGCCGCGCAGGTAGGTCCGCAGCTCTTCGGCGAGCTCGTCGGTACCCTCGACACCGTCGGCCGGCGCCACGACGGCGTGGACGTACTCGCCCATCTCCGGGTCGGGCAGCCCGAACACCGCCACATCGGCGACCTGCGGGTGCATGACCATCGCGGCCTCGATCTCGGCGGGGTAGATGTTCACGCCGCCGGAGATGATGGTGAAGTTCTTGCGGTCGGTGAGGTAGAGGTAGCCGTCGGGGTCGAGATAGCCCATGTCCCCGCAGGTCGTCCAGTTCGGGTGGTCGGGGTGCCGGCTGTCCCGGGTCTTCTGCGGGTCGCCGTGGTACTCGAAGGGCGCCTCGTCCTGCTCGAAGTACAGCAGCCCGGCCGTGCCGGTGGGCACATCGGCGCCCTCGTCGTCGCAGATGTGCGGAATGCCGACGAGCGCACGGCCCACCGAGCCCGGATGGGCCAGCCAGTCGGCGCAGCTGATGTACGTGACGCCGCAGCCCTCCGTCCCGGAGTAGTACTCGTCGACGATCGGGCCGACCCAGTCGATCACGGCCTGCTTGACCGGGACCGGGCAGGGCGCCGCGGCATGCATGATCCGGCGCAGGCTGGACGTGTCGTAGCCCAGCCGTACCTTCTCCGGGAGCTTCAGCAGCCGCACCAGCATCGTCGGCACCACCTGGACGTGGGTGATCCGATCCCGCTCGATCACGGCCAGGGTCTGCTCGGCGTCGAACTTCTCCAGGATGACGAGGGTGGCACCGAGCTGGTGCACGCAGACGGCCCACTGCAGGCTGGCCGCGTGGTACAGCGGGGCCGGGCACAGGTAGACGGAACTTTCGTCCATGCCGAACAGGAAGGTGCCCATGGCGGCGATACCACCGCCCGCCGGCCGGTCGACCGGGTCGCCGCTGAGCCGTCGGCGAATTCCCTTGGGCCGGCCGGTCGTGCCGGAGGAGTAGAGCATGAACTCGCCGCGAGGCTGCTCGGCCAGTGGTTCGGTGGACTGGGTCGCCAGCGCCGCCTCGTAGTCGTCGAAGCCGTCGACGCCGCCCTCGGTTCCGTGACCGGTTCCGTCGATCATCAGGCGCAGGTCGCAGGCGGGGACCTCGGCGGCGATCTCCGCCGCCGTCGCGGCGAACCGCTGCGTCGCGATCAGGGCGCGGGCGCCGGAGTCCGCGACGAGCCAGGCCGCCTCGGCGGGGGCGAGGTGCCAGTTCACCGCGGTCAGGTACAGCCCGGAGCGCAGGGTCGCCCAGACCACCTCGAGGTAGCGGATGTGGTTCTCGGCGACGATCGCCACCGTGTCGCCCTCGCGCAGGCCGTGTGCCTGCAGCAGTCGAGCGAGGCGCAGCGAGCGCTCATCGAGCTCCCGGTAGGTGATCCGCTCGCCGGAGCCACTCATGATCACGGCCGGGGAGTCCGGATGGGTGGTCGCGTGCGTGCCGGGGTACATCGTCGGACCTCCAACGTCCAGGCCCAGCTGCGGCGCGGCTGGTATCCAGGCGAACGGCGAACGGGCTCAGGTCGACGGTGCGCGGCGGGTCGCCTGCTGATGGACAAGCGACCGGCGGCATGTCGCGGCGCCGGTCAGGCGATCCGGCCGGGGTTGGCGGGCAGGCTCGCGAGCCGGGCGGGCCGGATCTCGCGGTACTCCCCCACCACGGACGTCAGCTCGGCCGGCGTCGCGCCGTGCATGATCACCCCGGTGACACCGAGGTCGAACTGGCGGGCGATGGCTTCGGCGCACTGGCGCGGGCTGCCCGTCGCCGCGGTGGCCAGCCACTCCGGCGGGATCAGCGTGGCGATGTGCTCCAGCTGCTCCCGGGTCGCCTTCGTGTCGATCCCGCCCTTGATCGCGCCGACGACGTCGTCAGCGCGGAACCGTTCCAGCACCGCCGGGTCCCAGTCGTTGACCCGGACCATCAGATCGCCGTAGCCCTGCAGGTAGGACCCGAGCCGGCCGACCGTCTTGAGCAGCCGCAGCTCCTCCTCGACCTCGTCGGAGACGGTGGCGAGCACCGACCAGACCCGCACGCTGCCCGGGTCCCGCCCGGCCGCCTTCGCGCCGCGTTCCACCGCGGCCATCGCCTCGGCGACCGCGGCGTCCGAGTAGAAGGTGTGCAGGATGACCCCGTCGAGGCAGCGCCCGGCGAGCTCCAGCGAACGCGGGCCGAGCGCCGCGAGCATGATCGGGATGTCCTCGTCGAAGTCGGCGTCCTGGTGCAGGTAGGGCCAGGCGCCGGCCGGCCCGTCGTGGCCCAGCACCATCTCGCCGTGCCAGAGCCGGCGCAGGACGCCGACGACGTCCTCGATCTGCGCGCTCGTGATCGGGGTGAGCCCGAAGGCCTTGAACAGGCGGTCGAAGCCGCGGCCCAGACCGAGGGCGAACCTGCCGCCGGTGAGCCGGTGCATGGTCGTGGCCATGGTGGCCGTGACGATCGGGTGGCGGGTGTTGTGGTTCGTGGCGCCGGTGGCGATCCCGATCGTCTCGCTGACGGCGCCGGCCGCACCGGAGAGCGTCGCCGCGTCCTTGGTACTGAAGCGCTCGGAGATGAAGGCCGCGCCGATGCCGAGCTTCTCGGCGGCGCGGACCTCGGTGACCAGGTCACGGGGCGCCGCGCTGTGCCCGGCCAGGGTGTAGAAACCCAGCTCGTTCAGCGGTAAGCCGTCCGCGGTCACGCTCACACCGGTACCTCCCGTTCGACACGGTCAGGCCCGCCGCGATGTTGACGGGCCTGTGGTCGGATGTCCGGGCCGGGACCGGGCCGGACGCACCCGCAACCCATCGGTGGCCCGCGTCCGGGGGCGGGATCTGCGGACCACCGATGGATAAAATATATCGTAGCCGCGAACGCCTCCCGACACAATTGACAGTTGATGGCAGAACTGTAAATATGCGGCCAACTGCCGTCCAGCCGTTGGGAGAACCCCGTGTCCTTGGAGACGATCGACGTCTACGACGCCGCCCGCTACGAGATCGGCATCCCGCACCAGGACTTCCAGCTCCTGCGCGCGCAGGCGCCGGTGTTCCGGCACGCCGACCCGCAGGTTCCGGAAGGCTTCTGGGCCGTCACCCGGCACCCGGACGTCGTGCGCGTGTCCCGCAGCTCGGAGCTGTTCTCCTCCAGCCGGCGCACCGCGATCCTCGGCGAGATGTCCGAGGAGGCCCGCGCACAGCAGCAGCTGATGATGCTGAACATGGACCCGCCGGCGCACACCCGGCTGCGCAGCCTGGTCAACCGCGGCTTCACCCCGCGGGTGATCGCCCAGATGCGGGAGCACCTGCGCCTGGCCAGCGAGGTCATCGTCGACAAGGCCCTGGCCGCCGGCACCGGCGACTTCGTCGAGCTGGTCGCCGCCGACCTGCCGCTCATCGTCATCGCCGAGCTGATGGGGGTGCCGCTGGAGGACCGCCACCGGCTGTTCGAATGGTCGAACCGGCTCGCCTCGGCCACCGACCTGCAGCTGGAGGAGGGCGGCGACGCCGCGACCGCCGTCTTCGAGATCTACGAGTACGCGAACAACCTGGGCGCGACGAAGCGCGCGAACCCGGCCGACGACATCGTCACGAAGCTGACCTCGCCCGACGAGAACGGCGAGGCGCTGTCCGAGCTGGAGTTCGACCTGTTCTTCCTGCTGCTCATGTTCGCCGGCAACGAGACGACCCGCAACGCCATCACCGGCGGCATGATCGCGATGATCAACAACCCGGGCCAGTGGGAGCGGCTGCGCGCCGACCCGGACCTCGCGCCGACCGCGGCCGACGAGATCGTCCGGTGGGTGAGCCCCGTCAACGCCTTCCGCCGCACCGCGACGCAGGACCTCGAGCTCGGCGGCCAGCTCATCCGGGAGAACGACAAGGTGGTGATCTTCTACTCCTCGGCCAACTTCGACGAGGATGTCTTCACCGACCCCTACACGTTCGACATCGGGCGCAGCCCCAACCCGCACATCGGCTTCGGCGGCGGCGGGGCGCATTTCTGCCTCGGCCGTCATCTGGCGATTCTGGAGATCGAGCAGATGTACCGGGTTCTCGTCGAGCGGGTGCGCCGAGTCGAGCTGCTGGAGCCGCCGACTCGGCTACGCTCCAACTTCGTCAACGGTGTGACCGCCATGCCGGTCCGCTTCGTTCCCGCCTGAGCAGCCGCCCGGGCAACCCGCGAGGAGAGTCCGGGATGGATCTGAGCGCCACGGCAGCGATCGTCACCGGTGGTGCGTCGGGCCTCGGCGCCGCCACCGCGCGGGCGCTGGCCGCCGCCGGTGCCCGGGTCCTGGTCGCCGACCGCGACGACGACCGCGGGAGCGCCGTCGCCAAGCAGATCGACGGCGTGTTCGCCCATGTGGACGTCACCTCCACCGAGCAGATCATCGCCGCCACCGAGCTCGCGAAGACCCTGGGGCCGGTGCGCTCACTGGTCAACTGCGCCGGTATCGGCTGGGCGTCGCGCACAATCGGCCGCGACGGCAGCTACGACTCGGCGCACAACCTCGACGCGTTCCGCAAGGTGATCGAGGTGAACACGATCGGCACCTTCGACTGTGTGCGCATCGTCGCGACCGCGATGGCGGCCACCGAGCCGCTCGCCGACGGGGAGCGGGGCGCGATCGTCAACACCGCGTCGCTCGCCGCCTTCGACGGCCAGATCGGCCAGGCCGCCTACTCGGCCTCCAAGGGCGGCGTGGTGGGCATGACCCTGCCCATCGCGCGGGACCTGTCGGTGGCCGGCATCCGGGTGAACACGATCGCCCCCGGCCTGATCGACACGCCGATCTACGGGGAGGGCCCCGCCTCCGAGGAATTCAAGGACAAGCTCAAGCGGGACGTCCTGTTCCCGCACCGGCTCGGCACCGCGGACGAGTTCGCCTCGCTCGCGCTCGAGCTGCTGCGCAACAGCTACCTCAACGCCGAGGTCATCCGGATCGACGCCGGCGCCCGCCTCCAGCCGAAGTAGGCCGCCGGCCGGCCTCCACCGGGCGACGGCGCCCGCGCCCCGCCTACCCGCCTACCGGCGTCCCCGTCCGCGGCGTCTGGTTCAGGCGTGCCTGTTCACCGAGTTCACGGTCGATCGCGGCGCGGGCGGCGTCAGCCCGGCCGGCGGTCATCAACCGCTTGGTCGCCATGACCGCGGCCGGGTCCTGCGCAGCGATCACCGCCGCCGTCGCCCCGGTCTGCTCCACCAGAGACGCGTCCGCCACGACCTGCCAGACCAGACCCATGTCGCGCGCCGCGCGGGAACCGATCCACTCGCTGGACAGCACCGCCCACATCGCCTCGTCCGGCCGGGTCCGGGCGGGAAGAAGCGCGGTGCTGCCGGCCTCGGGCACCATGCCCAGCGCGGTGAACGGCAGGCGGAAGCGCGCCGACTCGGCCGCGAGCACAAGGTCGAAGTACAGCAGCAGGGTGACGCCGAATCCCACCGCGAGGCCGTTGACCGCGGCGAGCAGCGGCTTCTCGCAGGTGCGCAGCGCCTCGAGAAGCCGGGCGAACTCCGCTCCGGCCGCTTCCCTGCCCGCCGCGTTCGACGTCGCGTCGAGCAGTGATCTGTCGGCGCCCGCGGAGAAGGCCCGCCCGGCGCCGGTCAGCACGATGACGCGGGTCTCCGGATCGGCCATCGCGTGTTCGAGGGCGACGCGCAGGTCGCGGTAGTCGGCGACGGTGAAGGCGTTCAGCCGGGCCGGCCGGGCCAGGGTGAGCCAGGTGATGTGGTCACTGGTCCGCGCCTGGAGCGTCGCTGGGCCGTCCGCCATCGATCATCAACCTCTCCGCCGGCACATTTGAAAATCGATTCTCGATAAGCTAGCGTTCTCCCGCCCCGCCCGACAAGGGGGACGCACGAGGGAGAGGCCGATGTCAGCACCAGCGCCCCGCATCCTTCCAAGCACCGAAGGGCCCAGCGGGTTCTACTGGACCTCCGGAGCGGACGGCCGGCTGCGCCTGCTCCGCTGCGAGGCCTGCGCCTACCTGATCCACCCGCCGACCGGCTACTGCCCTGCCTGCGGCGGTCGGCAGGTCGCGCCGGCGCCGGTGAGCGGCCGCGGCACCCTCTACTCCTTCACCGTCAACCACCAGCCGTGGGACGGAACCGGTGACACTTATGTGATCGGCCTGGTGGAGATCGAGGAGCAGCCGGACGTCCGCCTGCTGACCAACATCGTCGGCGTCGACCCGGCGGAGGTCCGGATCGGGATGCCCCTGCGGGTGGTCTTCGAGGACCACAGCCCGATCTACATCCCGCTCTTCACGCCGGTGCGGCCGTGACCGCCGCCGAGCGGCGCGCCGTCATCTCGGGCATCGGCCAGTCCGCCGTCGGGCGGCGGCTCGGCCGCGACGGCCTCGACCTCACCATCGACGCGGCCCTCGACGCGATCGCCGACGCCGGCCTGACCGTCGCCCAGATCGACGGACTGGCGACCTATCCGGGCGGGATCGGCTACCCGGCCTTCTCGGGGCCCGGCTCGCCGGCCGTCCAGGACGCGCTGCGGCTGTCGCTCGACTGGCACAGCGGCGGTGTCGAAGGCCCCGGCCAGCTCCAGGCGGTCGTGAACGCGATGATGGCCGTCTCGACAGGCCTGGCGCGCCACGTACTGGTCTACCGGACCGTCACCGAGGCGACGGCCCAGGGCACCGGCGGCCGTGCCGGCAGCGGAACGGGAGGCGGACCGGCGACCGGGGCCCAGCAGTGGACCAGCCCGTACCGGGTGTACTCGGCGGTCAACCGCCTGGCGCTCTACGCACAGCGCCACATGCACGAGTTCGGCACCACCGCCGAGCAGATGGCCCAGATCGCCCTCAACGGCCGCCGCAACGCCGGCCTCAATCCCAAGGCGGTCTACCGGGAGCCGCTCACGCTCGACCAGTACCTCGCCGCCCGCATGATCAGCACACCGTTCCGGCTCTACGACTGCGACGTGCCTGTCGACGGGTCGACCGCCCTCGTCGTCTCCACGGTCGAGCACGCCCGCGAGGTGGACCACCCCGTCGCCCGGGTCGAGGCCGTCGGCACGGCGCTGCGGGGCCGCCCCTCCTGGGAGATGTGGGACGACCTGACCACCATGCCGGCCCGGACGGCCGCGCGGCACCTCTGGTCTCGCACCGACCTGCGCCCCGCCGACGTCGATGTGGCTCAGCTCTACGACGGCTTCAGTTGGCTGGCGATGTCCTGGCTGGAGGCGCTCGGCTTCTGCGGCCACGGGGAGAGCGGGGCGTTCGTAGAGGGCGGCACCCGCATCGCGCTCGACGGGCCGCTACCGCTGAACACCGGCGGGGGCCAGCTCTCCGCCGGCCGCCTGCACGGCTTCGGGTACCTGCACGAGGCGGTGCTGCAACTGCGCGGCGAGGCCGAGGCCCGGCAGGTGCCGGGCCGTCCGGAGGTCGCGGTCGTCTCCAACGGCGGCGGACCGATCGCCGGCTGCGTCCTGCTCACCAGGCTCGCCCACTGAACCCGCCGGGAGTGCGGCCCGGGTGAGGTGCGAGCGGGCCACGCGCCGGCCCGTACCCTGGTTGACCAGCAGGCGGACGCTGGAGGGACGTGCCGTGGCCGAGGCCGAGGGAAGCGCACCGACCACGGACCGGCGCGGGCGCCCGCGCCGGTTCGACGAGGGCACCGAACGCCAGATGATCATGGATGCCGCCGTCCGGCTCATGAAGGGCAGCGGGCACGCCGAGATGGCGGTCGTCGACGTCCTCGCCGGGACAGGGCTGTCGACCCGGGCCTTCTACCGGCATTTCGGGTCGAAGGAGGCGCTGCTGCTGGCGCTGATCCACCGCGAGGCCGAGGCGGTGGCCCGGTCCATGACCCGGGCCGTCGAGCGCGCCCGGGAGCCGGCCGCCGCGCTGGAGGCCTGGCTCGACCGGCTGCTCGACACGTTCTTCGAGCCGCGACAGGTCGCACGCTCGGCGCTCTTCACCACCGCCGCCGCGGGCGCCGCGGTCCCGCTGGCCGAGAAGCTGGACGACATCCGCTGGATCCTCGCGCGGCCCCTGGCTGACGTCCTGCGTGCGGGCAATGACGCGGGCGTTCTTTTCTCACCGAATCCGGATGCCGACGCCATCAGCCTGTTCGGGCTCGTGGGTGCCGCCAGCCATTCGGCGCACGCCAATCTGGAGGGCCGCCCGGCGGTGCGGGCCCAGGTGATTCGTTTCGCCTGGCCGGCCTTCGGCCTGCCCGCAGCGACCAACACCGCGGATGACGCCTCCGCGCAGCGGGGTACCACACAGCACTGAGCACGTCCGGCGACTACCCGGATTCACGCCCGTTCCCAGTTGTGCCGCCGTACTGCGCCGGATGCGTCCGCAGGTCGGCTACCTGCTGCGATACGGACATCACCCGGGCACCGTGCGCATCAATGCTTCGCCTGGGATTCACGTCGCGACGGGTCTCCCGTTACCGGGCCGTCCCCGGTTGCCGCCAGCGTGGTTCAGGTTTCGTCTTGACCACCGACAAACGGAGCATCCCATGCGGTTGCGAAACACCCGGGTCACCCTGACCCGAGCCCTGGCCGGGTCTCTCGCGGTCGCCGCGCTGACCGTCACCGCCGCCACGACCGCGATCGCCGCCACCACCGCCGGCGACGCCACGCCGTCCCCGACGGCGACGGCGACGGCGACGGTGACCGCGGCGCCCACCGCCGCCGCGACGCCCACCGCGACCACGACCACGGCGGCGACCGCCGCGGCGGCAGCCGCACCGCAGGATCTGGCGGCGACGCTGATCCGCCGCTACGCCGCCTTCGACGCCAACCAGGGTGTCGCGGTCGACGGCAGGTACTTCTACGCCGTCGACAACCGCACCGTCACCAAGCACGACCGGGCCACCGGCGCCCCGCTGCTGCAGTTTGTCTCCGACGCGACCGGCCCGCTGATCCACTTCGACAGCGGCACGGTCGTCGACAACAAGCTCTACCTCGCCCACTCGAACTACAACCAGGTCCCGATGGCGAGTTCGATCGAGGTCCTCGACACCAGGACCATGCGCCACATCGAGACCTTCAGCTTCGGTATCGACCGTGGTTCGCTGACCTGGATCGACCGCCACGACGGCGCCTGGTGGGCCGGCTTCGCCAACTACGACACCAACGGCGCCGACGGCAGGCCCTACGGCGGCGGCAGCCAGAACACCCAGGTCGTGAAGCTCAACGACAGGTTCGAGGTCGTCGAGGCCTGGATCGTCCCGGCGAACCTGGTCGACCGGTTCCGTCCGATGAGCAACTCGGGTGGCTCGTGGGGCCCCGACGGCCGGCTCTGGCTGACCGGTCACGACAACGCCGAGGTCTACGTCATGGAGCTCCCGGAGGCGGGCACCACGCTGACCTGGGTCGCCACCGTCGCGCTGCCCGACGTCGAGGGCCAGGCCATCGCCTGGGACCGCTCGGACAAGAAGCACCCGACGTTCTGGGCCATCAAGCGGACGACCAAGGAAGTCCTCAACTTCGAGGTGCCCTTCAAGTCGATCAAGGAGGCGCCCGCCGCACCGTTCCGCGTGGTCGGCCCCGGCTCGTTCGTGCCCTGACATCCACCTCCGCGTGAACGCGGAGGATTCCAACGTGTTCGTTCCCCCGCTCCGCGGGAAAACGGATTCCTTCCCGGCCTGAAGGCCGGGGCATCGTCCCGGGTATCTCGGTGACAGTCGTCTGACGCGCGACGGTACCGGCCTGCCCGCACGGCGGGCAGGCCGGTACCGTGCAGGCAGGCCGGTACATTGAGCCTTTTCCATCGGGCGGGTCCGTCCCGCGAACCGACCCCGTCCAGCCCTTCGCAGCCCGGCCAGGCCACTCCTGGCTTTCAGATGGGCAGCTCAGATGGGCAGCAGGGTGTGCCCGGCCTGGGTGGGGTTCACGCCGGCTCCGAACCGCTCGGCGCGCGCGCGGAGCGTAGCGGCGGCCTCGTCCCGCCCGAGCATCAGGCAGTACTCCCCCGCCCGGATGCCGCGCAGCACGTCGTCGGCCAGCTCCCCCAGCGGCTGGATGGGAACCTCGTGGCCGGCCTTCGCCGCGCTCTCGACGATCCCGGCCACGGTCATCCCCGGGGTGGTCCGTGGCGTCTCCCGGGCCAGCTCCGCCGGCCGGTTGCGGTCGGACGTCCACAGGCCGGTGTCGAGCAGTCCCTTGCCCGAGGGCAGAAACAGCGACACCGCGATCGGGTGCCCCTCCTCCGCGAGCTGGGCTCCCAGGCACTCGGTGAGGATGGACACCGCCGCCTTGCTCGCCGCGTACACCGACGCGTTCGGCATCGGCTCGACCGCCCCGTCCCCGGACGAGGTGTTGACGACGTGCCCGGGCTCCCCGGAGGCGATCATCCGCGGGACGAACGAGCGGATGCCGTTCGCGACGCCGTAGACGTTCACGCCGAACGTCCAGCGCCAGTCGTTCGGCGTCGACTCCCACACCTTCGCCCCGGGCGGGCCGACACCGGCGTTGTTCACCAGCACATGGGTGCGCCCGTAGCGCCGGAAGACCTCCGCGGCCAGTTCCTCGACGGAGGCCTCGTCGGAGACGTCCGCGACGATGCCGTCGACCTTCGCGCCGGTCTGTTCACGCAGCGCGTCGACGGTCGCCGCCAGCGCGCCCGCCTCGATGTCGGAGAGCACCAGCAGCGCGCCGGCGCGGGCGAACGCCTCCCCGAGCGCGCGGCCGATGCCGGCGGCCCCACCGGTGATGACGACGACCCGGCCGGCGAAGTCGGTGATGGGCGCGTTCATGCCGCGCCGCCGTCCCGGGCCGGGCCGTGGATCTCCTCGACGGTCGGGCCGATCCGGTCGACGACCGGCGCGAGCTTCGCCAGGTCGAAGTCGTACAGCTCGGCGGCGTTGAGCCCGAGGATGCGCCGGGTGTCGGCCTCCGGCACGTCACCGAACCGGTCGCGCAGCCACTCGCGGGTGTGCGGCCAGGTGCCCTCCGGATGCGGGTAGTCGTGCCCCCACATCAGCCGGTCGACACCGATGTCGTGGCGGCGGTCGATCTCCAGCGGGCCCATGACGGACGACGCCATCCACACGTTGCGCCGGTAGTAGTCCGACGGCTTCATCCGCATGCCGTCGCGGAAGGTCTTCGGGCCGAACTTGCGGGTCGAGTGGTCGCCCTCCCACTTCGCGTCCATCCGGGCCAGGATGTCCGGCACCCACCAGGCGCCGTTCTCGGCCAGCGCGTACTTCAGCTTCGGATGACGCTCGAACACGCCGCCGAGCAGCAGGGCCCAGAACGGCCGGGCCGCCCACCAGTACGACTCGGTGGCGTAGATGGACAGGAAACCGGGTGCCCAGGTGTAGTCGGTGGGGCCGACACCGGAGTGAGTGTGCACGACCAGCCCGGCCTCGGCGCACACCGACCACAGCGGGTCGTACACCGGGTCGTTGTAGGCCGGGTAGGTGCCCCACTTCGTCGGGATCATGATCCCGCCGCGCAGTCCGTTCTCGGCCGCCCACTCGGTCTCCGCGACGGCGGCGGCCACGTCGTGCAGCGCCGGGATGATCGCGATGCCGTAGCGGCGGTCGGGCTCGCTCTGGCAGAACTCCGCGGCCCACCGGTTGTGCGCCTTCGCGCCGGCCATCACCAGCACGGGGTCGCTGTCACCGGAGGAGTTCAGGCCGGATCCGAACGGCGACGCCGAGACGCCGCCGACACCCGCCGAGTCCGCGTCGGGGAACACGACCTCGGCGGCCACACCCTCGGAGTCCATCTCCTTGGTGCGCACGGTCGGGTCCCAGGCGCCCTCCATCCCGCCGTGGTCGCCGATCTCGGAGTTCCACTCGGCGAGGAACTTCAGGTGGTCGTCGGCGGTCACCAGCGCGGACGCCTGGACGTCCGCGGCCTGGGCGTCGTCGAACGCCTGGCGGTAGCGGGGCTCGACGTACTCGCGGTACTGCTCCGGCGGGAGCCCGGCGTGGGTGTCAGTGGAGATGATTAAGTACCGGTCGCTCATGTTCTGTTCCTTCGGCCTTCTCGTTCTCGTCGTCGGTCGCGCGGGCACGGGCGTCAGGCTCAGGGCCCCAGGATCAGGACTCAGTGGTCGTAGCGGCTGAAGGCGTACGGCTCGAACGCCACCGGGTCGACGGGGCCGACGACGCTGGCCTTGTTGGCCGAGGAGCGCGTCGTGTAGGTGATCGACACCGTCTCCAGGACGGGCAGGTCGACGACGGGCGCGGTGGGCTCGTCGCGCAGCACCAGCTTGCCCTCGACCCGCTCCATGGTGACCGGGGTGCGCACCTGGTCGAAGCGGACCAGTAGCGGGTCGCCGTCGAAGCCCGACCCGGAGACCGCGGGCAGGAACTTGAACCACCACTGGGTCGCCGGGTAGGGCGCGGGCACCGGCAGCGTCTCGGCGACGTCCCCGACGATCTCGACGAAGGTGACGCCGTTGCGCGCGATCCGGCCCTCGACGTGGTCGCCGTCGCGGGTCAGCTCCAGGCTGGCGAGCTTCTTCGGCTCGCCGTGCTTCTCCCGGCTGATCGAGATCGCCGACTCCAGGTCGATCGGGATCAGCAGCGGGTACTCACCGGTCACCCCGTCGTGGACGGCGTCGACCGCGAAATAGCCGACCAGCTCCTTGTAGTGGTGTTCACCGAAGTGCAGGTCGATGTCGGTGACCCGCACATGCACCCGTGGCTGCTCCGGTGGCGTGAGCGGCGGCGGCAGCACCTCGGCGAGGCGCGCCGGGTCGGTCAGGTAGACCACTTCCAGCGACGGGATCGGGGGTAACCCGCTGCCCACGTTGGACTCGGCCTCGGAGCTCTTCTCGATGGTGCGTACCCAACGGTTGCCCATCAGGCCCTCCTCATGATGGTGGCGGTGGCGGATTTCGGGCAGCACGAACAGAGCTCGCGTCACGCCGTCGCGTGCACGAGCTCCGTTACAGTGCGGCCGGGCTCGCGGTCAGTGCGCTCGCCGTCAGTGCTTCGTCGCGCCGTCCGGCCAGGAGTAGAACTGCTGGCACCAGCGGCGCTGCTCGGTGATCGCCTTCTCGGAGGGGCGCAGCACCGGCGGGTTCTTGTAGATCTTGTTCTCCCAGATCGGGAGGTCCTGGCTGATGCCGTCGGTGAAGGCGCGCGAGGCCTTCTCCGCCGCGTCCTCCCCGTTCTTCGCCGGAGCGGTGAAGATCCAGCGGACGTGCACGTTCTCCTCGTCGATCGGTGTCGTCGAGGAGATGAACGTCGTGTACTTCTTCACCCGCAGCACACCGAGGCCCAGCCCGTAGCCCTCGCGGACGAAGTTGCCGTCCATCGCGACCGCCCGCTTGTAGTGGCCGTCGATGACGAAGTCCTGCTCGGGGATGGCCGGTGTGCCGTGCACGTAGAGGAAGTGGGGGGTGTCGACGTTGTTCTCGGCCATCTCCTGGCAGCACGTCGCGATCTCGAAGTCCTTGACCACGATCGGCAGCCAGGCGGGGTCGTGGAACTCCTCGACCTCGGGCACCTCGTAGGTCGGCGCCTCCTTCTCCAGGTGATGCCAGGCCCAGATCATGTGGTTGCGCTCGACGACCGGGTAGGTGCGGGCGGCCGCCGTCTTCGGGATGTAGTCGATGTCGTCGTAGGGAACCTCGACGCAGGAGCCGGTGGCGCCGTCGAAGCGCCAGCCGTGGAACGGGCACTGCAGCGACCCGTCGACGACCCGGCCGCCGACGCCGAGGTGGGCGCCCAGGTGCGGGCAGTAGGCGTCGAACAGGTACGGCGTGCCGTCGGTGCCGCGGAACAGCACCAGGTCCTTGCCGAAGTAGAACAGGGACTTGGTGCGCCCCGGCTCGACCTCGTCGGCCCGGGCGACGATGAACCAGCCGTTGGGAATCGGGAACGGGAAGCGGGGCGTGCTCTCCCGCCGGACCTTCGTTCGCCGGGAGAGATCGGTCAGCGTGTCGGGGCGCAGCGGCATGGGCAGCCCGACGAGCTCGTCGTCGGCGGTCGTGGTGACCGCGTTGGTTCCGTAGAGCTCGGCGCCGCGACGGCTGGCCGGGGCCCCGTCCGAGGTGGTCATGGCGTCTGCCTCCCAGAAAGGTCCGCACCGTAGCGTGACGTAGGTGGGATAAGATATACAATCTGTGGCGATCGGGAGGGGCTGAAACCGATCACTGAACCGACATTCAACATGAGCCTCACCGAGTTCACAAGCCCAAACGGCTCGACTTCCGAGGAGCGCCACGTGACCGACGGCGTCTGGGGCAGCGCGCCCCGGCACACCACGACCGAGTTACTGCTGCAGCGGGCCGACAAGGAGCCCGACTCGGAGTACCTGGACGTCTGTGGGACCAAGCTGACCGCGGGCGAGGTCGTCACGGCCGCCGCGGCCCTCGGCGGCGCGCTGCGGGAGCTGGGCGTCGGACCCGGCGACCGGGTCGCCACACTGCTGGAGAACTCCCCGGAGGCGCTGCTGGTCTGGTGGGCGACCCAGTGGGCGGGTGCGGTCGCGGTGCCGGTGAACACCGCCTACAAGGGCGAGTACCTGCGCCACCAGCTGCGTGACTCCGGGTCGACGGTGCTGGTCGTGGGCGCGGACCTGGCCGACCGGGCGCAGGCGGTCAGCGCCGACCTCGACGGCCTGCGCCACGTCGTGGTGACCGGGCCCGACGCGCTGGAGTTCCCCGGCGCCACGGCGCACCGGCTCGACGACCTGCTCGCCGCCACCCCGCTGACGGCCCCGGTGGAGCGCGACCCGTCCGATCTGGCCACCTTCATCTACACGGGTGGGACCACCGGGCTGTCCAAGGGCTGCATGCTCAGCCACAACTACCACGAGGCGCTCGCCCAGCAGATCGGCTACAGCTGGGGGCGCACCGCGTCCGACGTGCTGTGGACGCCGCTGCCGATGTTCCACTACAACGCGCTGGTCACCGCGGTGGTCGGGGCCCTGGTCTTCGGAGGCCGCTCGGCGATCTACCGGAAGTTCTCGGTGTCGAACTTCTGGCCCGAGATGAACCGCACCGGCGCCACGATCACCTCGACGCTGGGCACCATGGCCTACCTGCTCGCCCATGACGTCGACCGGCCGGAGATGCCGCGTTCCGGCGCGGCGCAGGCCAACAGCTCGCTGCGGCTGATGGGAGCGGCCCCGCTGCCGCCCGAGGTCGACGACGTCATCCGCGAACGGTTCGGCATCGAGACGTTCTCCGGCGCCTACGGTGTCACCGAGGCCAGCCTGATCTCCTGGCAGCCGCCCGGTGTGCGCAACAGGCCGCGGGCCGCCGGGGTGATCAACACCCGCTACTTCGACGTCCGCATCTTCGACGACTCCGACGTCGAGCAGCCGCGCGGCACCGACGGCGAGATCGTCATCCGGCCGAAGCTCCCGCACGTGATGTTCGAGGGCTACTGGGGCCGCCCCGAGGCGACGGTCGAGGCCAGCCGCAACTGGTGGTACCACACCGGCGACATCGGGAAGATCGACGAGGACGGCTACCTCTACTTCGTCGACCGCAAGGCCGACTACCTGCGCCGGCGCGGCGAGAACATCGCCAGCTTCGAGGTCGAGCGCATCCTCATGGGCCACGGCCAGCTCGCCGACGTCGCCGTGCACGCGGTGCCGAGCAAGCTCACCGAGGACGACGTCAAGGTCACGGCCATCCTCACCCCGGACGCGACGCTCACCGAGGAGGAGCTGTTCCGCTGGTGCGTCGACGCGCTGCCGTACTTCGCGCTGCCGCGCTACATCGAGTTCCGCGCCGAGCTGCCCCGCAGCCCCGTCGGCCGGGTGCTCAAGCGGGAGCTGCGCGCCGAGGGCGTGACCGCCGGCACCTGGGACGTCGAGGCCGCTGGCATCACCTACGACAAGCGCTGATGGGGCAGGACCGGTTGATGGGGCAGGATCGAATGACCGAGCAGGTTGTCATCGTCGGGGCGGCGCTGTCCGACTGTGGGCGGGTGGACTCGACGACGCCCTTCGCCCTGCACCAGCAGGCCGCGGCCCGGGCACTCGCCGACGCGGGGCTGAGCCACACAGACGTCGACGGCGTGGCCTCGACCGGCCTCGGCGTCCTCGCGCCGGTCGAGCTGGCCGAGTACCTGGGGCTGCGGCCGACCTGGACCGACTCCACCAGTGTGGGCGGCAGCGCGTGGGAGGTGATGCTCGAGCACGCAGCCGACGCGATCCGGGCCGGAACCGCGACCACCGTGCTGCTCGTCTACGGGTCGACGGCACGCTCGGACCTGAAGAACCGGCTGCGGACGGCGAACCTGTCCCTGTCCTCGCGCGGGCCGAGCCAGTTCGAGGTGCCGTGGGGGCACACCCTGATCGCCAAGTACGCGATGACGGCGCGGCGGCACATGCACGAGTTCGGCACGACCATCGAACAGCTCGCGAACATCGCCGTCGACACCCGGTTCAACGCGGGCCTCAACCCGGACGCGATGTACCGGGAGCCGCTGACGGTCGACGACGTCCTCGCCGCGCCGATGGTGGCGACGCCGTTCACCAAGCTGCACTGCTGCATCCGCAGCGACGGCGGCGGCGCGGTGGTGCTGACGTCCGCCCGGCGTGCCGCCGACCTGCCGGGCCGGGCGGTGCGGGTGCTGGGCACCGGCACCGCGAGCAACGTGACGACGATGTCGGAGTGGGCGGACTTCACCCGATCGCCCGCCGAGGTGTCCGGCCGGCTGGCCTTCTCCCGGGCCGGGCTGACCCCCGCGGACGTCGACGTCTGCCAGTTCTACGACTCGTTCACCTCGACGGTGCTGCTGACCTTCGAGGCGCTGGGGTTCTGCGGCCGCGGGGAGGCCGGCGGCTACCTGGAGGGCGGCACGATGCGGGTGGGCGGGGCGATGCCCACCAACACCGACGGCGGCGGGCTGTCGGCGTGCCATCCCGGCATGCGCGGCATCTTCCTGCTGGTCGAGGCCGTTCGCCAGCTGCGCGGGGAGGCCACCGGACGGCAGGTTCCCGACGCCCGGGTGGCCTGTGTGAACGCCACCGGGGGCTGGTTCAGCTCGGCCTCGACGGTGCTGCTCGGAGTCGACTGAGCGCCGGCCGAGCGCCGCCTGGAGGGTCGGGCGGGGGAACGAACACCACGAAGGTGGTGCCGGTACACAAACCCTTGCCACGTTCCGGCATATGTGATTGATTATACAATATCTAAAGATCACTGCAGTGACGCCACTTCCCGGGTCACGCGTGGTCACCCGCCCGCCCCGCCAGGGCCCGTGCCGCTCCCGCACCGGGCCGGGACTCCTGGCACCGGGGGTGGCGCGCCTATCTCCACAGATCCAGCACAACTCCGATGAGACATCGCAGCCGAGTCGTTGCCGCCGACGGCGGTTTTGGAGGCATTATGCCGACGCCGACACCCACCGCGGCGCCGCCCGTCACCGGAGCAGCGCCGCTGTTACGCCTGTCCTCGGTCAGCAAGCGCTTCGGCGGGGTGCGCGCACTGACCGACGTCGACCTCACCGTCGCCGCCGGAACCGTCCAGGGCCTCATCGGGCCGAACGGCGCGGGCAAGACCACCCTTTTCGACATCATCTCCGGCATCACCCCCGCCTCCGAGGGAACGGTCCACTTCGCGGACCACGATGTCACCGCCGTCTCGGCCACCCGGCGCGCGCGGCTCGGCATGCGCCGCACCTTCCAGCGGGCCCAGGTCTTCAGCTGGCTGTCGGTGGAGGACAACGTGCTCGCCGGGCTCGAGTGGCACGGTGGCGGTGGCGGTGTCCTCGCCGACCTGCTCTCCCTGCCGTCGCGGCGCACGCTGGAACACCAGCGCCGCGAGCGGGTCGCGGAGGTCCTCGAGTGGTGCGGCCTCACGGAGCTGCGCAAGGTCTCCGCCGGCGCGCTGCCTCTCGGCCAGCAGCGCCTGCTGGAGCTCGCCCGTGCCATCGCCGACCGCCCCCGGCTGCTCCTGCTCGACGAGCCGACGTCCGGGCTCGCCCACGCCGAGTCCGACCGCTTCGGGGAGCTGGTGCTGTCGCTGCGGGGCGAGGGATGCGCGGTGGTGCTCGTCGAGCACGACGCCGCCTTCGTGATGCGGACCTGCGACCGCATCACCGTGCTCGACCTGGGCTCCGTCCTCGCCGAGGGCACCCCGGCCGAGATCCAGGCCAACCAGGCCGTCCGCGACGCCTACCTCGGCTGACAACGGCTCCCGCACCGCTCGTTCGTTTCAAGGAATCACCAGGGAGTGCATCAATGCGAACCATCCGATTAGTGGCGGCGGCAGCCACCGCGCTCGCGGTCATCGCGAGTGCCGTGGGGTGCTCGTCGGACGGCACACCGCAGGACGGCCCGACCGTCGCCGCCGACACGGTGAAGGCAGGCCCGCCGTCGGGCTGGAGTGACGGCGGCTACACGGTCGACGCGGCCAGCCTGAAGTGTGGCCAGACCGCCTCCAACCCCACCCGCGGCGTCACCGACACCGAGATCACCATCGGTGGCCTGGCCTATCTGACCAGCGCCAGCGGCAGCTCGATGGCCGGCACCGAGCTCGGCGCGCAGGCCCGGTTCGACCGGGCGAACGCCGAGGGCGGCGTCAACGGCCGCAAGATCAACTACGTGGGCACCCTGGATGACGGCAACGACCCGGCGCGCAACAGCGCCCAGGCCAAGGCGCTGGTCGACAAGAACATCTTCGCCGCGGTCCCGGTGATGACAAGCAGCGCGAACTATCTCGACACCTTCTGCGGCGAGACGGTTCCCTTCTTCGGCTGGGGCTTCAACCTCGGCTTCTGCCAGACATCGATCGGCTTCGGTATCACCGGCTGCCAGTTCCCCGAGGGCGACGTCACCTCGACGACGTACGGCCTGATGATCCAGGCCATGTTCGGCGGTGACGCCACCGGCAAGACGACCGCTCTCGTCGGTGTCGACAACGACTCGGCACGGGCGGGCCTCAAGCAGCTCGGCGAACAGATTCGCTCCGTCGGGGTGAAGACCGTCTACGAGGAGAACCCGATCCCCGTCGCGGGCATCACCGACACCACCGCGGTGGTCAACGCCCTGATGACGTCCAACAACGGCGCCCCGCCGGACGTCGTCCTCTACGTCGCCGACTTCAACTCGGTCATCAAGATGACCGCCGCGATGACGGCTGCCGGGTACGAGGGCAAGAACCTCAACCCGGTCGGTTACGACCCGCGCCTCGCCGGATTCAAGGACCTGCAGAAGTCCTACACGATCGTGCAGTGGCAGCCCGGGGCCGACACCAGCGTCCCGGCCATCAAGCAGCTCACCGAGGACTTCGCCAAGTACGCCCCGGACCAGGCCATCAGCCTGCCGGCGATGGCCGGGTACTGGGCGGCCGACATGTTCATCCAGGCAGCCACCAAGGTCGGCCCTGAGCTCACCGTCGACAAGCTCCTGAAGGTGCTCAACTCCGACTACTCCTACTACGTCGAGGGCGCCGTGCCCGAGACGCGGTGGCCGCTCAACCACAACATCTCGGCTCCCTGCGCCTCGATCGTCCAGCTCAACGGCGACAAGTACGACATCACCAGCAAGCTCTCCTGCGGTTCCCTGATCAAGAAGTAGCTCCACCGCACAACAGCAAAACAGAAACGCAAAAACAGCAACAGCAACAGCAACAGCAACAGCAACAGCAGGTAATACCGCCTGGCCGGAGCCGGAACGGAAAATCCGCGCCCGGCCAGGCGGTCCCAGAAATGGCGGCGGCGCGGGCCGCGACCAAGGAGGAATCGCGTGACCGAGTTCTTCAACCTGGTGGTCGCGGGGCTGGTCACCGGCGCGTTATACGCGATCCTCGCGTCCGGTCTGACCCTCACCTACCAGACCTCCGGAGTGTTCAACTTCGGGCAGGGCGGCGTCGCCTTCTCGACGGCCTACCTGTTCTTCCAGCTCAACACCGGCCAGGGCCTGCCCGTCGTGCCGAGCGCGATTCTGTGCGTCGGCGTGTTCGCGCCGGCGCTGGGCTGGCTGCTGCACCGGATCCTGTTCAACCCGCTGCGCGACGCGTCCATCGCGGCGCGGATGGTCGCCACCCTCGGCCTGCTCATCGCGCTGCCCGCGCTGTGCCTGTGGATCACCGCCATGCTGCGGGAGAAGGCCAGTCTGGACCTGCCGACCGTCGAGGACGTCTTCCGGTTCCCGGGCCTGGGGCCCAGCCCCAAGGAGATCTACAAGCTCGGCAACGGCCTGATCCTGGACAGCGACAAACTGGCCATTCTCGGCGCCGCGATCTTCTCCGCGCTGCTGCTGTGGTACCTCGTGCGCCGCACCCGCATCGGCCTGGAGATGCGCGCCTCGGTGAGCCGGCCCGCCATCGCCGCCCTGCGCGGCGTCGACCCGGACCGTGCGTCCGCGGTCTCCTGGATCACCTCCTGCGGGCTGGCCGGCCTGGTCGGCGTCCTGCTGGCCCCGATGTTCGGCCTGGCCAACTTCACCTACAACACGCTGCTGTTCGTCTCGATCCCCGCGGTGGTACTGGCGCGTTTCGCCTCCATTCCGCTCGCGATGGCCGGCGGCCTGCTGCTCGGTGTCGCGCAGAACCTGGTGGACGGCTACGTCGACCTCGACATCACGGGATTCCCGACCGCCGTCCCGTTCATCATTCTCTTCCTGCTGCTGTTCTTCTTCGGCGCCGAACGCGGCCGTTCCGCCGGCACCACCCTGGAGGAGAAGCCGCCCGCCGAGGACCCGACCGAGGTCTCGCCGTGGCGCCGGCGCGCGCTGTGGGGCGTCGTCACCGTCGGGCTGCTCTCCTACACCGCCTGGGGCGCCACCGACTTCTGGGCCGGTCTGCTCGCCGAGGGCCTGGCAACCGCCATCGTGCTGATGTCGTTCACGGTCGTCACCGGCATCGGCGGCATGGTCAGCCTCGCGCAGGTCGCCTTCGTCCTCGCCGGGGCCTTCACCACCGGCATCCTGCTCTCCCATGACGTCCCGTATCTGCCCGCGCTGCTCGCCGGGGTGGTCGTCGCCGCCCTGACCGGCGCCGTCATCGCGCTGCCGACCCGGCGTCTCGGCGGACTGCCGCTGGCGCTGTCCACGCTGGCGCTGGCGTTCATCGGCCAGAACCTGCTGTTCCAGATCCGCGACATCTCCAACGGCTCCGGCGGCTGGGCGATCCCGGCACCGGACCTGGGCATCGTCGACACCGCCAACCCCCGGTGGATGGTCGTGATGCTGCTGGTGCTGCTCGGGCTGACCATCTGGCTCGTCCACGCCCTGCGCACCTCCAGCACGGGCCGGGCGATGCTCGCCGTCCGCTCCAGCGACGTCGGCGCGCAGACCAACGGCATCGCCGTCGGGCGCATGAAGCTGCTGGTCTTCGTCATCTCCGCGGCCATCGCCGGGTTCGGCGGCGTGCTGCTCGCGACCACCCGCGGCCGGGTCACCAACACCGACTACGACGCGTTCCTCGGGCTGGTCTGGCTGGCGACCACCATCACCTTCAGCATCCGCCGCCCCGCCGGAGCCGTCCTCGCCGGCCTCGTCGCCGCGCTCGCCCCGCAGGCGTTCGAGAACATCCCGGACTCCACCCACTTCATGCAGATCCTCTTCGGGCTCGGCGCCATCGGTCTGGCCCGCGACCCCGACGGCGCGCTGGCCGCCATCGGCCGCGCCACCCAGCAACGCCGCCGCCGCCAGGCCGGCTCGGCAGCAGGTGCGACCTCGCCTGCCCCGGCGGCTCCCTCACCAGCGGTCGCCGTTCCTGTGGGCGACGTGCCCACGGCCGCCGGTGCCCTCGAAACGGCGGTGGAGCCCGTCCTGCGGGTCCGCGGGCTGCACGCCGGCTACAACGACATCGAGGTCCTGCACGGCGTCGACCTCGTGATCGGCCCGGGCGAGGCATTGGCCCTGCTGGGCAGCAACGGTGCCGGCAAGACCACGCTGTGCGCGGCGATCGGCGGCCTCGTCACCCCCACCGCGGGCATCATCGAGCTCGCCGGCGAGGACGTCACCGCGATCCCGGCGCAGCGCCGCCGGCGCGACGGCATCTACCTGGCGCCCGAGGGCCGCGGCATCTTCCCCGACCTCACCGTCGAGGAGAACCTGACGATCTGGCTGCGCGACCGGGACGAACGCGACCGCGCCTACGAGGCCTTCCCCTCGCTGGCCCGCCGCCGCGGGCAGGCCGCGGGTGCGCTTTCCGGCGGTGAGCAGCAGCAGCTCACGCTCGCCCCGGCGCTCGTCCGCCCGCCCCGCCTGCTCATCGCCGACGAGCCGTCGCTCGGCCTGGCGCCGCTGGTCACCGAGCAGATCTTCGCCGCGCTCGGCCAGCTGCAGCAGCAGGGAACGGCCCTGCTCATCGCCGAGGAGAAGACCCGCAACGCGCTGTCCGTCGCGGGGCACGCCGCCTTCCTCACCGTCGGCCACATCACCTGGGCCGGCCCGACCAGCGAGCTGGACACCGAGGCGCTGGCCACCGCCTACCTCGGCAACGCCACAGCCGGCGCCGCCCCGGCCGCCCCTGCCACAGCGGCGACCGCGGCCGTCCAGGTGGCTGAATGACCCGGACCAGGCAGCACATGGAACGTCGCAGCAGTGGACGTCAGGTCGCGGACCACATCCGCGGCCTGATCTTCAGCGGCGCGCTGCGTCAGGGTGACCGTGTCCGCCAGGACATGATCGCCGAGGAGCTGGGCGTCAGCCGCATCCCGGTGCGCGAAGCGATGATCACGTTGGAGAGCGAGGGCTGGATCGCGATCGAGCCGCACCGCGGGGCGTTCGTCCACGGCCTGGACCGCAACTCCGTCATCGACTACTACGCGCTGCTGGGCCACCTCTACGGTCTGGCGGCCGAGCAGGCCACCGAACGCGGTGACCCGGCCGGCTTCGCGGCGCTGGCCGCCGCGGAGCGCCGGCTGTGCCAGGCCGAGGACGCCGAGGAGCTTCTGCGGGCCAACGAGCAGTTCCTCCGCCAGATCTTCGCGATGGCGAACTCGCCCCGGCTGTCGTCGTTCTCCCGGCTGATGACCGGGATCATCCCGGGCAACTTCTTCGCCCTCGTTCCCAGCACCATCGGGGGGCAGAAGAGCGGAGTGGCCGCCGTCATGCGGGCGATGGCGGCCGGCGACGGCGGCAGCGCGGCGGCGGAGTTCATCCGCATGCTGCGCAGCCACGGCGGGCATGTGGTGGAGCTGCTGGACGCACGCGACATCCTCTGGCACCCCGCGGCCTGACGACCCATCTCACGACCACCCGTTACAGGGACAGGAGCCAGCTCGATGTCCGACATCTCTGCCGCCCCGGCGGACACCTCCGTGTTCTCCGAGCCGCGGCTGCTGATCGGCGGCGCCCTGGTGCAGGCGCGGGCCGGCCGCACCTTCACCAACATCAACCCCGCGACCGAGCAGGTCCTCGGCCTGGTCGCCGACGCCGGCGCCGACGACATGGACGCTGCCGTCGCCGCCGCCCGAACCGCGTTCGACACCACCGACTGGTCGACGAACACGCAGCTGCGGCTGCGCTGCCTACGCCAGCTGTCGGAGGCCCTGGAGCGTTACAAGGAGGACCTGCGCGGGCTGACCGTCGCCGAGATCGGTGCTCCGGTCTCGCTGACCCACGGCCCGCACCTCGACGCGGCGTTGGGGATCGTCTCCTACACGGCGGACCTGGCCGAGAAGTACGCCTGGGACACCGACCACGGCGTGTACGACTCGCCGGTCACGTACTCCACCAGCCGCCGGGTGGTGGCGCGGGAGCCGGTCGGTGTCGTCGCGGCGATCACGCCGTGGAACGTGCCGATGCAGATCAACCTGGCGAAGGTGGTGCCGGCGCTGGCCGCCGGTAACACGGTGGTGCTCAAGCCGGCACCGGACTCACCGTGGACGGCCACCGTGCTCGGCCGCCTCGTCGCCGAGGAGACCGACATCCCGGCCGGGGTGTTCAACGTCGTGACGACGTCGGACAACCAGGTCGCGCAGCGCCTCGCGGAGGACCCGCGGGTCGACATGATCAGCTTCACCGGTTCGACGGCGGTGGGCCGGCGCCTGATGGCCGCCGCGGCGCCGACCATCAAGAAGACGTTCCTGGAGCTGGGCGGCAAGTCCGCGCACATCGTGTGCGACGACGCCGACCTCGGCAAGGTCATCCCGATGGCGGCCACAGTCGCCTGCTTCCACTCCGGGCAGGGCTGCGCGATCGACTCCCGGCTGCTGGTGGCCCGCCCGCTCTACGACGACGCCGTCGCCGCCATGAGCGAGGCGCTGGCGAACTTCCCCTACGGCGACCCGACCGACCCGTCGGTGCTGATGGGCCCGCAGATCAGCGCGGTGCAGCGGCAGCGGGTCCTCGACCTGATCGCCGTCGGGGTGGCCGAGGGGCAGAAGGTCGCCGTCGGCGGCGGTGTGCCCGCGCACCTGCCGACCGGTTTCTTCACCGAGCCGACCCTGTTCGTCGACGTCGACCCCGACTCGGCCGTCGCCCAGCAGGAGTTCTTCGGCCCGGTCGCGGTGATGATCCCGTTCGACACCGACGACGACGCCGTCCGCATCGCGAACAACTCGATCTACGGGCTGGCCGGGTCGGTGAGCTCCGGTTCGCTGGACCGGGCGATGGGCATCGCACGGCGGGTGCGCACCGGCTCCATCAACGTCAACGGCGGCCAGTACTACGCGCCCGACATGCCCTTCGGCGGGTACCGGCAGAGCGGGCTGGGCCGTGAGATGGGTGTGCCCGGGTTCGAGGAGTACCTGGAGACCAAGGTCATCGCCGTCGGAGTCTGACCGGCCGCCGACCAGTCCCGAAAGACCGAAGACCGAAGCCTGGAGGAAACCATGGCAGGCTGGCCCGATCTCACCCGCATCCCGCCGTCGCTGCTCCCCGTCCTGACCGGGCCGGGCGCGCCGTTCGAGCTGGTGCGCGAGGACGTCCGCGGGGTCGAGATGGCGGTCTTCGCCCAGCGGCCGCGCAGCCTGCCGGAGCTGCTCGCCGCGGCCGCCCGGGAGCATCCCGACCGCCCGTACCTGGTGCTGCCGGAGCGGACGGTGACCTACGGTGAGGCCGCGGACGCCGCACGGGCGGTCGCCGCGGTACTGCGGAGCCGTCACGGGATCTCCGCCGGCGACCGGGTGGCCCTGGCCGGAGCCAACAGCGCCGAGCACGCGCTGACGATCTGGGGCGTGCTCCTGCTCGGCGCCGTCGTCGTCGGTCTCAACGGCTGGTGGACGGGACCCGAGCTCGCCGCCGGTCTGGCGCTGACCGAACCGGCGCTGCTGGTCGCCGACGAGCCCCGGCTCGCCCGCCTCACCCAGCTCGACGCCGACGCGGGCAGCAAGGTGGTCGCGGAAGCGGTCGCCGGCGCGGTGTCGTTCACCGACCTGGTCGCCGCGGCGGCGGAGACGGCCGGCGAGACCGGGGAGTCCGGGGAGTCCGGGTCGCCGGCCTTCGAGCCGGCCACCATCGGTGAGGACGACGCCTGCGCGATCCTGTTCACCAGCGGTACCAGCGGCCGTCCGAAGGGAGCGTTGATCAGCCACCGTGGGCTGGTCAACTTCGCGATGGACGCGGCGCTGCGCGGCGCGGTCGAGGCCGTCTCCGGGGCCGCTCCCCCGCCGGCGGGCACGCCCGTGTCGGTGCTGACCGGGCCGTTCTTCCACATCTCCGGGCTCGGGCCGCTGACGGCCGTGGCGCCTCGCTCCGGGATGACGCTCGTGCTTCCGGCTCCCGGTCGCTGGGATCCCGCTGTCCATCTGGAGCTGACCGCCCGCCATGGCGTCACCCAGTGGAGCGGCGTACCGACCCAGATCCTGCGTCTGCTGGAGCATCCCGACCTGGACCGCATGGCCCGGCCCACGATCAGGGGTGTCGGCTGCGGTGGCGCGACGATCTCGCCGGAGCTGCCCCGCCTGCTCGAGCAGCGGATGCCGGGTATTCCGCTGACCAACGGCTACGGGATGACCGAGACCTGCGGCCTGGGCACGGCGATCAGCGGCCCGCGCCTCGCTGCGCATCCCACCTCGGCGGGCGTACCCACGCCGACCGCCGAGGTCGCCGTCCGGGACGAGTCCGGTGCCGAGATCACCGACGGACGGATCGGCGAGCTGTGGATCCGCTGCCCGAGCACCTTCCTCGGCTACTGGGGCGAGCCGGTCAGCCCGGTGGACGACCAGGGCTGGTACCCCACCGGGGACTACGGCCGGTTCGAGGGCGGTCTGCTCCAGGTCGAGAGCCGACTCCGCGACATGATCGTGCGCGGCGGCGAGAACATCTACCCGATCGAGATCGAGAACCGCCTGCTCGAACACGCCGATGTGGCCGACGCCGCGGTGATCGGCGTGGCGCACCGTGAGCTCGGCCAGGAGGTGCTGGCCGTGATCGTTCCCCGCGACGGCGCCGTGATCGACCCGGCCGACGTCCGCGCGTGGGTGGGCGCATCGCTGGCGGCTTTCAAGGTGCCCGCGCACGTCACGACCGTGAGCAGCCTCCCCCGCAACACCACCGGCAAGGTCCTCAAGCAGGACCTGCGCAAACGCTTCGACGTCCCACCCGGCACCGACGCCGCGAACGAGACCGAGAGCGGCACCGGCACCAGCGCCGACGCGGGCGTCGGCAGCGGGACCGCGGCGGCCCGATGACGACCGCCTCCCCGCGTGAGCTGCGCCAGCGTGAACAGGCCGAGCGGGTCCGTGAGCGGGTGATCGACGCCGCGGAGGAGCTGTTCGGCCGGCACGGCTTCCGGGAGACCAGCCTGCGGCAGGTCGCCGAGCGGTGCGAGATGTCGGTCGGGGCGCTCTATCTGCACCTGCCCAACAAGGACGAGCTCCTGCGGGCCGTCATCGACCGACGCGGCGGGGCGCTGCTGGGCCGGATCCGCTCCTTCGCCGAGGCGGACGGGGCGGGCATCGACCTGCTCGTGGGACTCGTCCGCAGCGAGATCATGTTCTATCGTGCCTACCCGGACTTCGGCCGGCTCATGAGCCGGCTGTACTCGTCGGGCCTCGCCGTCTCGCCTCAGCTCAGCGAGGACATCGCCAACGGGTACACGGACGCGATGCGGCTGGAGGCCGAGGTGATCCGACGCGGGCAGCGCGACGGCACGATCTGCGGCGGCGACGCCGACAGTCTCGCCCGGCTGCTCGCGTCGATGGTCGGGGCCTACCGCAACGCCGAGGCGACCCGCCCCGACGGGACGGCAGGCATCGCCGAGGAGCAGTTCGTCGAGATGGTCCGCCGCGCGTTCGCCACGCCGGCCGCCGCCGGCTGACCACAGGTACGGCTCCCGCGCGAGCCCAGCAGAAGACGGAAGGATCTCGAGTTCATGACGGCAACGAGCGCCCAACAGCCAGCCGGCGGGGCCGGCGAGCAGCACGCCCGGCTGACCGAGCACGACGGCATCCTCACCGTGACGATCGACCGCCCGAAGCTCAACCTCATCAGCGCCCAGGTCACCAGCACCCTCTGGCAGGCCGCCAACCTGCTCTCCGACCGGGACGACCTGCGCTGCCTGGTCATCACCGGTGTCGGCCGGTACTTCACCGCCGGTGTCGACCTGTCCGAGCCCGTCGGCAACCGGCAGGGAAACCCGGAGACGGAGCATCTGCACCCGGGCTGGAACATGCGGCGCAACTACCGCAGCCACCACGCGCTCTACGACGAGTTCGAGGCGATCGAGAAGCCGATCATCATCGCCGCCCAGGGCATCTGCCTGGGCGGCGGGGTGGAGATGGCGGTGTCGTGCGACTTCCGGTTCTGCACACCGCAGGCCGAGTTCGCGGTGCCGGAGATCCACATCGGGGTGCTGGCCGGCAGCGGCGGCACCAGCCGCCTCACCCGCATCGTCGGCCCCGCCTGGGGAAAGTGGATGGCGATGGCCGGCCGCAAGGTCACCGCCGAGCAGGCGCTGCGGATCGGCCTGGTGCACGACATCTTCCCGACGGAGACGTTCCTGGAGGACGTGTACGCGTTCTGCCGCGAGCTCACCACCATCCCGGCCGAGGCGCTCGGCGTGGCGAAGCTCGCCGTCGACATGTACGCCGACATCTCCGACCGCACCGCCCAGCGCCACCTCGACCGTCTGCTGGTCACCAACCTGCTGAACACCCCGGAGTTCAAGGAGCGCAGCGCCCGCCTCGGCTTCGGTGGCGCCAAGAAACCCCAGAGCTGACCGGTGAGGCTGCCGCGCGGGCTGTCCTCTGCGCCCACAGCGGCCTCATCTGCCAGCCAGCAGGCTCGTGCAGCACCAGCGCCATCAGATGTAGTTCAGGTGCAGTTCAGGTGGATTCGCGTTGGATGAGAGCAGGCCCCGGCACGTTGTGTGAGATGGGCCCAGGTCGCTGTTCGACTTTGTGAAGGGCGAAGTCGGCGAACCTGCGCCCGAGTGCGACCGTGTCGATCCGAATGGTGGAGAGCCCAGGTACGAACATCGTCGCGATCGGCGCATCATCGTGGCCGATCACCGCGAGATCAGTCGGCATCCGCAGGCCCGCGCGAACTACCGCGCCAGCGACCGCGGCGGCGACGTCATCATTGAAGGCGGCAACGCCGGTGATGCCCGCGCCGAGCCATCGGCGGACCGCCTCGCCGGAACCGTCACGATAGTCGATCCATTCCAGGCCGGGTTCCGCCAGGCCAAGGGTACGAGCCCGGTCGACCGCGGCCTGGTATCGGGCGGTGACCATTGAGGATGTGTGCGCCTGCGCGAAGGCGGCGTAGACCAGGTTTCGGTGGCCCCGTTCGTGGAGGTGGTCGACCTGTTGCTCCGGCCCGGCGCTGATCGCCAGGGACGCGTCGACGGGCTCCGCTCGATCGGGATGCGGATAGATCCTCCGGACCCCGCAGGCGAGCATGGACGCGACGTCGGAGGGGCTGAACCGGGCGGGACCGACCACCAGGTCGGGGCTGAGCGCCTCCCACAGTGGCCGGGCTGTCTGGTCGGCCTGGCGGGTGTAGGTGACCAGTGAGTACCCGGCTTTGTCGAGCGCGGCAGAGGCTTCGTCCAGGTAGTTGCGCAGCCGGAACTCGATCGGCCAGTCCGGCAGCACGAGCAGGATGATGCGGCTGCGGCCACTGGCGAGCGTGCGTGCGGCGCTGTTGGGCCGGTAGCCGAGACGTTCCGCCGCTTGTAGTACCCGTTCGCGGGTGCCCTTGGGGATGGTCTGGCCTGGGGTGTTGTTCAGAACGAACCCGACGGTCGCCCGGGACACCCCCGCTTCGCGGGCGACATCCAGGGCGGTCGGCCGCCGGCTGGCGGTCGGCTCCGACACTGCCACTGTCTCGCCCTCTCCCTCCCAGCCCGAAGTAGGTCGGACTTGTGCGCGCTAGTTGTCGATGCTAGCTTACGTCGCACATCACTAGCTCCCGCTAGTGGCGCCGGCCACGGAGAGGGTCGCCCCCACCGGGCCCGCCCCGGTTCCAGGCCTGCCGGCCTGCCGCGGGATCCGTCCTGCCGCCGACCGCCGTCGCCGGTGGCGGCCTGCTTGGTACCTGACCAGGAGAGCTGGATTGATCCGTACATCGTTCAACGACGGCTGGTCGTACCGCCGGAAACCCGACGCCTTCCAGGCCCTGCTCGGCAGGGCGAACGAGGGTTGGGAACCGGTGCGGTTGCCGCACGACGCGATGATCCGTCGCGAGCGGAACGGCACCGATCCGGAAGCAGGTCACCGGGGCTACTTCCCGGCGGACGGCTATGAGTACAAGAAGACGTTCTTCGTTCCGGAGGAGTACCAGGAGCGCCGGGTCACGCTGGAGTTCGAAGGCGTCTACCGCCAGGGCCGTGTCTATGTCAACGGCGATCTGGCCGGGCAGCGCGCCAGCGGCTACTCGGCCTTCTGGATTCGCGCCGACCACCTGCTGCGCTACGGAACGGACAACGAGGTCCGGGTGGAGGCCCGCAGCGAGGACGACACCCGGTGGTACACCGGCGGCGGTATTTATCGCGACACGAGCATCATCGTTTCCGGGCTGCTGCACCTGGCGTTGGCGGGTGTACGGATCACGACCCCCGTCATCGAGAACGACCAGGCGGTCGTGGCTGTGGCGACCCAGATCCAGAACGAGTCGGCGGTGACACGGACCATCGAGGTCTCGAACGAGATCGTGGACGCCGACGGCGCGATCGTCGCCAGGGACGTCGCACCGGTCACCGTGTTCCCGGGCGACGAAGCCGTCCTGCGCCAGCGACTGCTCGTCGCCGACCCCCGGTTGTGGGGTGTGGAGCGCCCCAACCTCTACACCTGCCGTACCGCTGTCACCGCCGGCGGCGAGCGGCTCGACGAGCAGACGACGCGCTTCGGTATCCGTTCGCTGACCGTCGACCCGCGGCGCGGCCTGCGGATCAATGGTGAGACCGTGAAGCTGCGCGGTGCCTGTGTTCACCACGACAACGGTGTGCTCGGGTCGGCCACCATCGACCGGGCCGAGTGGCGCCGGGTGGAAATCCTCAGACAGGCCGGGTTCAACGCGATCCGCAGCGCCCACAACCCGATCAGCAGGGCGCTGCTCGAGGCGTGCGACGAACTCGGAATGCTCGTGATGGACGAGCTGAGTGATGTCTGGACCCGTTCGAAGTCCGCTCACGACCATGCCGGCGACTTCGCCGGCTCGTGGGAGTCGGACCTGCGTTCGATGGTCGTCAAGGACCTCAACCATCCCAGCGTGGTCCTCTACTCCATCGGAAACGAGATCCCGGAGGTGGGCACCGCCGCGGGGGCGGTGCTCGGTCGCCGGCTCGCCGAGAAGGTTCGCGAACTCGACGGCACCCGGTTTGTCACGAACGCCGTGAACGGCCTGCTCGCCGCGGGACCGGAGCTTTTCTCGACCACGGCTGCCGACAGGGCCGAATCCGCTGAAAGCAGCACCGCGGACGGCGGCTCGGCCGGCGGCGGGACTGGCGACGTCAACGAGCTCATGACCCGCTTTCGCGAGTTCATGCCGACGTTGATGACCTCGGAGCTCGTGACGACCCGGACCGCGGAGTCCATGGCCTACCTGGATGTCGCCGGCTACAACTACCTCGAATCCCGGTATGAGCTCGACCGGACGCTGTTCCCCAACCGGGTGATCGTCGGGACCGAGACGTACCCGTCGGACATCGACCGCAACTGGCGGATGGTGCGGGACAACAGTCACGTCATCGGGGACTTCACCTGGACCGGCTGGGACTATCTGGGCGAGCCCGGGATCGGCAGGGTCGAGTACCAGAGCGATCCCCCACCGCCGGCTGGTGGGACACCGGGTCACCGGGGTGCTTTCCCGTGGCTCACGGCCTGGTGTGGTGACATCGACATCACCGGTCACCGACGCCCGGCCTCGTACTACCGGGAGATCGTCTTCGGGCTGCGAACCGAGCCCTACATCGCGGTCCATCGCCCCGGGCGGCACCGCGAGCCGGTCCGGCTGGCGACCTGGTGGTCGTGGAGCGACTCGGTCTCCAGCTGGAGCTGGAACGGCCACGAGGACAGGCCGGTCCGTGTCGACGTCTATTCCGCCGCGGATGAGATCGAACTTCTCGTCAACGGGCGTTCGGTCGGCAGGGCGCCGGCAGGAGAGAAGAACCGGTTCACCGCCTCCTTCGAAACCGTCTACCAGCCTGGCGAGCTCACCGCCGTCGCCTACACCGACGGCGGTGAGACCGGCCGCACCTGTCTGAGTTCCGCCACCGGCGACGTCCGGCTCGACGTCACGACCGACCGGAACCAGATCACGGCCGATGATCGCGATCTGGCCTTCGTGTCCGTCACGCTGGTCGACGCCGACGGCAATCTGTACAACACCGCCGATCGCCGGGTCGCCATCGAGCTGGCCGGGCCGGGAATCCTGCAGGGCTTCGGCAGCGCGGACCCGCGGTCGGAGGAGAACTTCTTCGACACGGTGCGGATGACTTTCGACGGGCGGGTGCTCGCCGTCGTTCGTCCCAGCGCGCCGGGCGCGATCACAGTGACCGTCACCGCCGATGGCTGCCCGCCCGTGGACGTCCGCATCGAGGCGGCACCGGCAGGCCGGGCCGAGGAAGTCCCGATCACCGGCACGCCGTCGGGTCACCCCGACCACAGCGCGGCAGGGAGCCATCCATGCAGCTGAACGCAACCTCGAGTCCGGAGACGCGCGCGACCGAACTCCTGCGGAAGCTCACCGTCGAGGAGAAGGCACAGCAGATCACCGGGATCATGCCTGTCGGCCTGCTCGGTGTCGGCGGCCTGCTGCCTGACGAGGCGGATCGCCTGCTGGGGCTGGGAATCGGGCACGTCTCCGCGCTGGGCATGCTGGGTCACAAGACACCCGACGAGGTGGCGAGGGCGGTCAACGAGGTCCAGCGTTTCCTGGTCACCCGTACCCGGCTCGGCATTCCCGCGATCTTCCATGTCGAGGCCTTGAACGGGGTGGTATCGCCCGGCTTCTCGACGTTCCCGACGGCGATCGGGCTGGCCGCGACCTGGAACCCGGCCGGGGTCGAGGAGATGGCCGGCGTCCTGCGCCGGCAGGTCCGGGCGATCGGCCATCCGTTCGTGCTCTCACCGGTGATGGACGTCGCACGGGACGCGCGCTGGGGTCGAGTGCACGAGACCTACGGCGAGGACCCGTATCTGGTCTCGGCGATGAGTGTCGCGTTCACCCGAGGCCTGCAGGGAACCGACCTGCGCGAGGGCGCCATCGCGACCGGCAAGCACTTCCTCGGCTACGGCGCCACCGAGGCAGGTCAGAACATGGCGAAGACCACCGTCGGCGCCCGCGAGCTCTACGAGGTGTACGCCCGCCCGTTCGAGGCCGCCATCAGGCTCGCCGGGCTCGCGGCGGTGATGAACTCCTACAGCACCGTCGACGGCGTCCCGGCCGGCGCGAGCCGTGACGTCCTCACCAACCTGCTGCGCGGCCGCCTCGGCTTCACCGGCACCGTCGTCTCCGACTACGACACCATCGGCCACCTGCACCGGCGGCTTCGGGTCGCCCGGGACGCCGCGGAGGCCGGCAAGCTGGCACTGGCGGCCGGCCTCGACGTCGAGCTGCCGATCGCCGAAGGTTACGGCCCTGCGCTCGCCCGGGCGGTCCGCGACGGCGACGTTCCCATCGGGCAGCTGGATCAGGCCTGCTGGCGGGTGCTGCGGGACAAGTTCGCGCTGGGCCTGTTCGACCAGCCCTACGTCCCCGAAGACCCGGTGGTCATCAACGCGACGGCCCGTGACGGCGTCGAGCTCTCACGTCGTCTCGCCGAGCAGTCCATCACGCTGCTCAGGAACGACGGGCTACTGCCGCTGTCTCGCGGCCTGCGGCGCATCGCGGTCATCGGCCCGCACGCCGACAGCGTCACGGTCGCCTTCCCGGCCTACACCTACCCGGGCGCGTTGCAGATGTTCGCCGCCCGGTTCCGGGGAGAAGGGGCCACCATTCCCGGTACCGAGCAGATGGCCGGAGCGGTCTCGGAGGATGCCGTCCGGATGATGATCGAAGAGCTTTCCGGCCCGCTGGAAAAGACGATCGACGACTACCTGCGCGAGATGTACGGCGCGCAGTCCATCGCCGAAGCCGTCCGCGCCGCGGCCGTCGACGCCACGGTGACGGTGGCCGCCGGGTGCGGAGTGCTCGACGGGGAACCCGCCGACATCCCCGCGGCGGTGGCGGCGGCCCAGGACGCCGACGTCGTGATCCTCGCCCTGGGCGGCCGGGGCGGCTGGTTCACGGCCGACATCACCGAAGGCGAGGGCAGCGACACCGCCGACATCGGTCTTCCGGCGAACCAGGTCGCGCTCGTCCAGGCGGTGGTGGCAACCGGCACCCCGTGCGTGGGTGTCGTCCAGACGGGCCGGCCGTTGGCACTGACCGCGATCGCCGAATCCCTGCCGGCGCTGCTGTACGGCTACTACGGCGGGCAGCACGCGGCCGCGGCCCTCGCCGAGGTTCTCTTCGGTACCGCGAACCCCGGCGGCAGGCTCCCGATCTCGCTTCCCCGCCACTCCGGGCAGGTTCCGATCCACGTCGGTCAGCCGACCGGCTCCGGCTTCCGGCGGACCGAACACGACATGCATCAGGGCTACCTGGACATGCCGTCGACTCCACTGTTCCCGTTCGGTCATGGCCTGAGCTACACCACGTTCGACTACACCGATCTCGCGATCAGCCCGTCCCAGGTCGACATCGACGCGGCGGTGTCCGTCCGGCTGACGGTGCGCAACACCGGTGAACGCGCAGGCGACGAGGTCGTCCAGCTTTACCTGGCCGACCAGGCCACCGGTGTCACCCGGCCCGCCCAGGAGCTGGTCGGGTTCACCCGACTCAGCCTCGCACCGGGCTCGGCGTCGACCGTCGAGTTCACCGTGGCCATGAGCCAGCTCGGCTACGTCGGCCTCGACGGACGCTTCCTCCTGGAGCCCGGGCCCATCCGGGTCCTCGTGGGCGGCTCATCCGAGGACATCCGCCTGCGGGGCGCCTTCGAGGTCGTCGGCGAACCGGTGGTTCTCGAGGGCCACCGCACCTACCTGTCCACAGTCACCATCGGCGACGCCTTACCCGCGTCGCGGACAACCCTCCGAAAGTAGGCCAACGGTGTCCGACATGTTCGGGTTCCGGGCAGCACCCGCCGACCAGGCGCGCTCATGAGCGCCGCCGACACCTCCACCGGGGAGTCCGTGCCCTCGGTAGCCGGTCTGGCAGCCGGTCTGATCGACGCGGAGGCGGAACGGCAGCAGCGGCAGGCTCAGGAACAGCGGGACGTACTGTTCGCGGACGATCTCCTGCCGGGTGTCGGTGGCGAGGCGCTGTCGCTGCGCGAGGGGCTGGCCGCGGGCGGGTCGCTGACCTTCCTGATCCTGGTGCTGCTGAACGCCCTGGACGAACTGGAGTCGGCGGCGCTGTCTGTGTTGGCGCCGGACATCAGGGACTCCTTCGGGCTCTCCGACGGCGCGATCGTGTTCATCTCGGCGGCGGCTGGCGCCTTCCTGGTGCTGGGTGCCCTGCCGATGGGCTATCTGGCGGACCACCTGCGGCGCAGCCGCGTGATCGGCTGGGCCGGTGTCGCGTTCTCGGCGATGGTCCTCGCCTCCGGCCTGGCAGCGAACGCGTTCCTGTTCTTTCTGGCCCGGTTCGGTGTCGGGGTCGCGAAGTCGAGCAACAACACGGTGCACGGCTCGCTGATCGCCGACGCCTACCCGATCGGGGTACGGGGCCGGCTCTCCGCCTCCATCTACGGCGCGGCGCGCGTCGCCGGCGCGCTGAGCCCGCTGATCGTCGCCGGAATAGCCACCTGGGCCGGCGGGGACGACGGCTGGCGCTGGCCGTTCCTGATCCTCGGGCTGCCTGCCCTGGCAGTCGCGATCATCGCGTTCCGGCTGCCGGAGCCACCGCGGGGCCAGCAGGAGATGCGCTCGGTCCTCGGTGAGGTGGTGGAGGACGCCGAGCCGATGCCGATCTCGGTCGAGGCCGCGTTCGCCCGGCTGATGCGCATCCGCACCGTGAAGACGGCGATCATCGCGTTCTCCGCACTCGGGTTCAGCCTGTTCACCACGAGCGTCCTGGCGAACCTGTGGGCTGATGACCACTACGGCATGTCGACGTTCCAGCGGGGCCTGATGGGCTCGCTCGGCGGTGCCGCGCTGGTCGTCGCGCTGCCGCTGGTCGCACCCCGCTACGACCGGCTCTACCACCGTGACCCGCAGCGTGCGGTGCGGCTGCTCGGCCTGTGCGTGCTGCCGGGCGCGGTGCTGCTGCCGGTCCAGTGGCTCATGCCGGGCTGGGTCGGTTTCATGCTGCTGAGCATTCCGGGTGCGGTGTTCGCGTCGGTCGCGTTCGCGATGGTCGGCCCGGTGGTGCAGTCGGTGACGCCCTACCGGCTGCGCGGGCTGGGCATGGCGCTGGCGGCCGTCTACATGTTCTTCGTCGGTGCCACCGGGGGCGCGATCCTCTCCGGGCTGATCAGCAACGCCTACGACCCCCGGGTCGCCGTTCTGGTGATCGGGATCCCGGCGACCCTGGTCGGCGGCCTGATGATGATCCGCGGCGCGTCGTTCGTGAAGAGCGACCTGTCGCTGGTGGTCGCGGACCTGCGCGAGGAACTCGCCGAACGCGACCGGCAGAAGGCCGATCCCGAGAACATCCCGGTGCTGCAGGTCAACAACATCGACTTCTCCTACGGCAACGTGCAGGTCCTGTTCGACGTCGCGTTCGAGGTACGCCGCGGCGAGACCCTGGCGCTGCTCGGGACGAACGGCGCCGGCAAGTCGACGATCCTGAAGGTCGTCTGCGGGCTCGGTACCCCGTCGCGGGGCGTCGTGCGGCTCGGCGGCCGGACGATCACCTACGTCTCGCCGGAACAGCGCGGGAAGTACGGCGTGCACCTGCTGCCCGGCGGCAGGGGCGTGTTCGCCGACATGACCATCCGGGAGAACCTGGAGATGGCGGCGTTCCGGATGCGCCGCGACCGCGCCGACCGCGACCGCCGGTTCGGCTATGTCCTCGGGCTGTTCCCCGACCTCGCCGGCCGCCAGTCACAGCTGGCGGGGTCACTGTCCGGCGGCCAGCAGCAGATGCTGGCGCTGGCGATGGTCCTCCTGCACGACCCCGAGGTACTGCTCATCGACGAGCTCTCCCTCGGCCTCGCGCCGGCGGTGGTGCAGGACCTGCTTGCCATCCTCGAACGGCTCAAGGCCGACGGGCTGACGATCGTCGTCGTCGAGCAGTCGCTGAACATCGCCCTCGCCATCGCCGACCGGGCCGTGTTCCTGGAGAAAGGCCAGGTCCGCTTCACCGGGCCGGCCCGTGAGCTCGCCGAACGCGACGACCTGGCCCGCGCGGTGTTCCTCGGCCGGGAAGGCGGCTGACCACCATGCAGATGCCCACCACCCAGCTGCTGTTCGACGGTGCCGTCAGTGGCCTCGTCATCGGCCTGCTCGCGATCAGCATCGTCCTCGTCCACCGTTCCACCCGCGTCATCAACTTCGCCGTCGCGAACATGGGCCTCATCGGGTCGGCACTGTTCGCGCTGTTCGTCGTCCGGTGGAACGTCCCCTACTGGGTGGCGCTGCCACTGTCGCTGCTCATCGGCGCGGCCTTCGGCGCGCTCGTCGACCTCACGGTGATCCGGCGGCTGTTCTCCGCGCCCCGGGTCATCCTGCTGGTCGCCACCATCGGTGTCGCCCAGCTCGCCCTCACCGTCGTCACCGCCCTCCCGGACCTCGACGACCACCCGAGTGAGCACTACCCGGTGCCCTGGGGAGGCGCCTGGTCGCCGGCGAGCGACCTGCGGATCACCGGGGCACAGCTGAGCGCCCTGGTCACGGTCCCTGCCGTCGCCCTCCTGCTCGGCCTCTTCCTGAGCCGCACCGTGCTCGGCCGCACCGTCCGGGCCTCGGCCAGCAACCCCGAGCTCGCCCGGCTGCAGGGCATCAGCCCGAAGGCCGTCTCGACCGCCATGTGGGCGCTGGCCGGGCTGATCGGGACACTCTGCCTCATCCTGATCTCGGCACAGAACAGGTCGCTGGACCAGATCGCCACGCTCGGCCCCACCACCCTGGTCCGCGCCCTGGCCGCGGCGGTGATCGCCCGGATGGTGTCGCTGTGGACCGCGATGCTCGCCGGTGTGCTGCTGGGGCTGCTGCAGTCGTTCGTCCAGTTCAACTGGCTCGACCAGCCCGGTCTCACCGACCTGGTCATCCTCCTGCTGGTCCTGGCCGCGGTCCTCGTCGTCAGCCGCGGCCGGGATACCGGGACCTCGGCGTTCTCGTTCGCCCCCAGGACCGCACCGATCCCCGAGCGGCTGCGTGACATCTGGTGGGTCCGCCACCTGGAGCGCGGCCCGCTCCTGCTCCTCGGCCTGCTCGCCGTCGTCCTGCCGCTGCTGGTCCACCAGCCATCCCGGCAGCTGCTCTACACGATCATTCTCTGCTACGCGATCTGCGCGGCCTCGGTCACCATCCTCACCGGCTGGGCCGGGCAGCTCTCCCTCGGGCAGATGGCCTTCGCCGGCCTCGGCGCCCTCACCGCCGCGGCGCTGAACCGCGGCCTGCGGATCCCGTTCGGGGGCAGCACCCTCAGCCTGAACGCGTTGCCCTTCCCGTTGTCCGTCCTGCTCGCGAGCCTCGGCACGGCCGCCCTCGCCGCGCTGGTCGGCACCGGGGCGCTGCGCGTGCGCGGGCTGCTTCTGGCGGTCAGCACCTTCGCCTTCGGTATCGCCGCCGAGCAGTACCTCTACCGGCGCGAGCTGTTCCAGGACGAAGGGGCCCACAGCGCCTCGTTCCCCCGCACCACCGCCTTCGGCATCGACATCACCAGCCAGCGCAGCTACTACTACCTCGTCCTGGTGGTACTCGCCGTCGTGCTGGCCGTCGTCGCCCGGCTGCGCCGCTCCGGCATCGGGCGGACCACCGTCGGGGTCCGGGACAACCCGGCGACCGCCGCCGCCTACACCGTCGGCACGACCCGGGTGAAGCTGCGCGCGTTCGCGCTCGCCGGCGGCATCGCCGGCCTCGGGGGAAGCCTGCTCGCCGGAACCGTCCAGAACGTCCCCTACGCCGACAGGTACTTCCTGTCCGCCGACTCGCTCGCGCTCGTGTCGATCGTGGTCATCGGCGGCCTCGGCTCGGTCTACGGCCCCGTCCTCGGCGCCATCTGGGTCATCGGCCTGCCTGCCATCTTCCCCGACAACGACCTCATCCCGCTGCTCACCTCCAGTCTCGGCCTGCTCATCCTGCTGCTCTACTTTCCCGGCGGCCTCGTCCAGATCGGCTACGCCGCCCGCGACGCCTTCCTGCGCCTCGCCGACAGCCGGCTCGGCCCCGCACCCACCACCGCTCCGAGGGCCACCGCGGCGAAGGCGCTCACCCGAACCGTCCCCCGCGAACCGCTCCCCACAGGACGGCCGGTCCTCACCACCAGCGACCTCCGGGTCCGGTTCGGTGGCCTCACCGCCGTCGACGGGGTGTCCCTCCACGTCCAGCCGGGCGAGATCGTCGGGCTGATCGGCACCAACGGCGCCGGCAAGTCCACCCTGATGCACGCCATCGGCGGCTTCCTCGCCGCCGACGGCACCGTCGAGCTCGCCGGGCAGGACATCACCAACGCGAGCCCGGCCACCCGCGCCCGCGCCGGACTCGGCCGCACCTTCCAGACCGCCACCCTCTTCCCCGAGCTCACCGTCCGCCAGACCGTCCAGATCGCGCTGGAGGCACGCGGCCACACCAGGCTCCTGCGCACCGCCCTGCACCTGCCCCACAGCTTCCGCCACGAACGCGCCCAACGAGCCGCGGCCGACGACCTGATCGGCTTCCTCGGCCTCGGCCGCTACGCGGACGCGTTCATCGCCGACCTGTCCACCGGCACCCGCCGCATCGTCGAGCTCGCCGGCCTGCTCGCCCTCGACGCGCGCCTGCTCTGCCTCGACGAGCCGACCGCGGGGGTGGCCCAGCGGGAGACGGAAGCGTTCGGGCCACTCATCCAGGAGATCCGCCGCGAACTCGACGCCGCCATGCTCGTCATCGAACACGACATGCCCCTGATCATGGGCATCAGCGACCGCGTCTACTGCCTCGAGACCGGACGGGTCATCGCCGAGGGTGCGCCGGGAGTCGTCCGCGACGACCCGAAGGTCATCGCCAGCTACCTCGGCACCGACGAACGCGCCATCAGCCGGAGCGGCAGCGTGCCCGGACCGGCGGCGAACGACAACGAGGCCATCGGCACGCCGGCGTCCCCGTGAGCAAAGCACCCGCAACATCCACCGAGATCCCTCCCTTTCCGCCAGCCATCGTTTTTCTGGAGTTCCCTCAGATGACTTCGCGTCGCCGTGCCCACCGATTCGGGTCCTTATTCCTCGCGGCTACCGCCGCGCTCACCTTCGCCGCGTGCAGCGTCGAGTCGGACGACGACAGCGGCACGCCATCAGCCGGGGGGGCTACTCCCGAGGCGTATCCACCTCCGCCGGCCTCGGCGACCGCGCCCGGGGTCACCTCCGACAGCATAAAGATCGGCTTTGTCTATCCCGACCTGGAGAAGGTCAAGCAGTATGTGGATGTCGACCACGGTGACTATCAGGCCGTCTTCCAGGCACTGGTCGACAAGGTGAACAAGGACGGCGGCATCGCCGGCCGCAGAATCGTTCCGGTGTTCGGCGCGGTCGATGTGCTGTCGCCCGCCGGGGCCTCGGAGACCTGCGTCAGGCTGACCGAGGACGAGAAGGTCTTCGCCGCGCTCGGCAGCCTCAACGCCGAAGATGTGAACTGCTATGTGCAGACCCACAAGACGCTGGTCGTCGGCGGCGATCTCACCGCCGAGCGCTATGCCAGGGCCCAGGCGCCCTGGGTTTCCGACCTCCGAGGCGGCGACGAGCTCGGCGAGGGCCTGCAGCTGTACATCGACAAGGGCGTCCTGCGGGGCAGGAAGCTCGCGGTCGTCGCCTACCGCGACGACCAGGCCGTCCTGGACAAGGTCGTCCTGTCCACCCTGCGCTCGAAGAACATTCCCGTCACCGAGACGGGTGTTCTCGACGCCGACACCACCGACCCCGCCGCCGTCTCGTCGCAGCTGAACGTCTTCATCCAGAAGTTCCAGTCGGCGGGTGTGGACACCGTGCTCCTCGTCGGAGGCTCCCAGGCCCAGTTCCCGACCGAACTGCAGAAGACCGGCTATCGCCCCCGCCTGTTGTTCGCGAATGCCAACACGGCCAGTTCCTACGTGCTGACGAATCGAAACGGCGATCTCAGCGTCCTCGACGACTCACTCGCCCTCGGGCAGGCGACGAACTACTCCGACCCGAAGATCAACCCGTGTAGCTCCACGGTCGAGGCCGCCCTGCCCCAGACCAGGGGAAAGATCGTCGAGCCGGCCCTCACGCCTGCCGGGCAACCCTCCTGGGGCACCTCCGAATCCGTGGCCTGCCGCTACCTGACCCTGTTCCAGGCCATCGCCGAGAAGGCAGGCAAGGACCTCACCTACAAATCCTTCCAGGACGCCGCCTTCTCGCTGGGCAGCTTCCACATACCGACGCTCGTCGACGCGGCGACGTACAGCCGCCAGTCGCCGGCCGGCGACATCCCGCCGACGATCCTTCCGTGGGATCCGGCGAAGAAGGCGTTTCTTTCCGCCGGCTGACCAGCCGTTGCCCGAACGCCGCCCCGCCCGGCCGGCGACAAACGGCCGGGCGGCGGCTCACCCGAGCAGGCCGGCCACCGGGACACCGGGCCACCGGTGTCAGGAGACAGGACATGTCGTTCCCGCTTCCGGTCGGAGAGACACCGCGCATGCCGGGCGAACCGCGCCATGGAGAGGAAAAGTCATGACCGCCACCGCGTTGACCCCCGGCAAGGTCGCGGACCTGCTCTCCCAGCTCACGCTGGAGCAGAAGGTCGCCCAGCTCACCGGATTCGCCGTCACCGACCTCGTCGTGCGTCCGACCAGCCCCAGGCCCGGCGGCGCGGGCGCGGGCGCGGAGAAGGCCGGCCCGACCATCGACGTCGAACGGTTGCCGGCGCTGCGGCCGCACGGGGTGGGGCACCTGTCACTGGGGTGGTTCCTCGGCCACGACGCCGACAGCCTGCGGTCCGATCTCGCGCGGGTCCAGGCGGCGGTGCGCGAGGCGACACCGTTCGGGATCGGGGCGCTCGTGCACATCGAGGCGATCAGCGGCCTGCTGCACAGCTCGGGCCCGCAGTTCCCGACCTCCTGGGCGCAGGCGGCCACCTGGGAGCCGGCGCTTGTGACGCGCGCCGCCGCCGTGACCGCCGCCCAGATGCGCGCCGCCGGGATCCAGCACGCGCTGTCACCGGTCATGGATCTCGCCCGGGATCCACGGTGGGGCCGCGTGCACGAGACCTACGGGGAGGACCCGGAGCTCGCCGCGCAGTTCTCCGTCGCGTTCGTGCGCGGCATCCAGGGCACCGACGGCTCCTCCGGAGTGCTCGCGACGGGCAAGCACTTCGTCGGTTACGGCGCCTCCGAAGGAGGGCTCAACCAGGCCGCCACCCAGCTCGGCCGGCGCGCGCTCGTCGACGAGTACGCCGAGCCGTTCCGCCGCGCCATCGCCGAGGCCGACCTCGCGACCATCATGAACTCCTACAACGAGATCGACGGCGTCCCCTGCGTCGCGGACCGCTGGCTGCTCACCGAGCTGCTGCGCGACCAGCTCGGCTTCACCGGCCTCGTCGTCAGCGACTACGACTCCGTGACACTGCAGACCCGCTTCTTCCACACCGCGGACTCGCCGGGGCGGGCCGCCGTCCAGGCGGTCAGCGCCGGCCTCGACGTCGAGCTCCCCGGCGACACCAACTACTCCCACCTGGTCGAGGAGGTCAGGAGCGGCCGGTTCGACGAGTCGATCATCGACACCGCCGCCGCCCGCGTCCTCACCGCCAAGGCCCGCGCCGGCCTCATCCCCGGCATGTCGGCGCGCGGACCCGCTCCCGCACCCAGGACACCGGATCCCGGCGAGCCGGCGGCGGTACGCCGTGCCATCGCCGAGCGGGGCATCGTCCTGCTCGACAACGACGGGACACTGCCGCTCACGCCCCGGGCCGGCCGCATCGTGGTGGTCGGCCCCGCGGCCGACGAGCTGCGCATCCACTTCGGCGCCTACACCTCGGTCTCGAACGCCGAGGTGCCGCTGGGGATGGTCGCGGTGATGACCGGGCAGGTCCCCGGCGTCGACCCGGCGACCTTCGTCTTCACCGACATCTTCCAGCCCCGGATGCCGGGGATGGACGAACGGTTCGAGGCCGAGGCCCGCAGGCTCCACCCTGACGCGCCCACCGTGCTCGACGCGCTGCGGCAGGCCGACCCGTCCGTCGTGTACGTCCCCCTCGGGCGGTTCGAGGCCGCCGCCGAGCACCCGCTGGACAGCGCCGCCGCCGAGCACCCGCTGGACAGCGCCGCCGTCGAGCAGGCGGTGGCCGGTGCCGACATCGTCGTCGCCGTGGTCGGCGAACGGACCGGCTGGGTCGGCAACAACACCGCCGGGGAAGGCCAGTCGACTGCCTCCCCCACCCTGCCAGGCGACCAGGAGGCGCTCGTCGCCCTGCTGGCAGCCACGGGGAAGCCGCTGGTGACCGTGGTCGTCTCCGGGCGGCCGCTCCTGCTCGGCGCCGTCGCCCAGGCCTCCAACGCGGTCCTGCTCGCACCGCTGCTCGGCGAGGAGGCTGGCGCCGCGATCGCCGACACGCTCTTCGGCACGGTCAACCCCAGCGGCAAGCTGCCCAGCACCTTCCCCCGCCACCTCGGCCAGGTGCCCCTCTACCACGGGCACCACTACGGCAGTGGCTACGACCACCCGACGGGCTCCCGGCACGGCTACAACGACCTGGCCGACAACAGCCCGCTCTACCCCTTCGGCCACGGCCTGTCCTACAGCACGTTCGAGGTCGCCCTCGACGACTCCGCCGGGGCGGCCGTCGAGTATGTCGACGGGCTCCTGCGTGCCCGGCTCGCCGCGGCCAACACCAGCGGCGTCGACGGCGAGACCGTCGTCCAGCTCTACGCCCGCGACGAGGCGGCGACCGTGGTCCGCCCCGTCCGTCGGCTGATCGGTTTCACCCGGCTGACGCTGGCTGCGGGGCAGCGCGCGACCGTCTCGCTCGAAGCTCCCGTGGAGCGCCTGTTCTACACACAGGTCGACGGCACCCGGGGCATCGAGGCCGGCGAGGTGACCCTGCTCGCCGGCTTCAGCAGCGACGATATCCGCGCCCACGCCACGATCACCGTTCCCGCGCGCACCGCCTGACCAGATCGGAGTCGAAGGTTCGATGGCATCTCCGTGGAAAGCCAGCTTCATCGCGCAGGCGGGCGCTTCGGCCGACGGCCGGCCGGCGCCGTACCTGCGAAGGGACTTCACCGTCGGCGGCGGGCTGCGGTCAGCGACCCTGCAGGTCACCGCCCTCGGCCTGATCGAGGCGCACCTGAACGGCAGCCGGGTCGGCGACGAGGTCCTCGCCCCGGGCTGGACGTCCTACGCGCACCGGCTCGTCGTCAGCAGGCATGAGGTCACCGACCTGCTGGTCGAGGGGGCGAACACGATCGGCGCGGTCCTCGGCGAAGGTTGGGCGGTGGGGCGGCTGACCTGGGAGGAGGGCCGGCGGGCGGTGTGGGCCGGCCGGCCCGCGGCCTTCCTGCAGCTCGAACTCGACTACGGCGACCGGGTCGAGGTGGTCGGCAGCGACGCCTCGTGGCGTGTGGGGACCGGCGCGGTCCTCGCCGACAGCCTCTACGACGGCGAGACCTACGACGCCCGGCTGCACCCGGTGGGCTGGTGCGAGCCCGGATTCGGCGACGCCGCCTGGTCCGCCGCGGAGATCGTCGACCGCGGGCTCGACGCCCTCGTCACCGGCGAGGCTCCGCCGATCCGGCGGATCGAGGAGCTGGCGGTCGTGGAGGTCCTGACAACACCCACGGGCCGGACGGTCGCCGACTTCGGGCAGAACCTGACGGGCTGGGTCCGTCTCACTGTCCGCGGCGACGCCGGAACAACCGTCACCCTGCGCCACGCCGAGACGCTCATCGACGGCGAGCCCGACTTCCGCACCAACCGGAGCGCACTGGCGACGGACCGTTACACCCTGCGCGGTGACCCCGCCGGGGAGACCTGGGAGCCGCGGTTCACCTTCCACGGCTTCCGTTATGTGGACGTGGACGGCTGGCCAGGCGAGCTCACCGCCGACGCGCTGGTGGCCGTCGTCGTCCACAGCGACGTCCGCCGCACCGGCTGGTTCGAGACCTCGAACGAGCTCGTCAACCAGCTGCACCGCAACGTCGTCTGGTCCCTGCGCGGCAACATCGTCGGCGTTCCGAGCGACTGCCCGCAGCGCGACGAGCGCCTCGGCTGGACCGGTGACCTCAACGCCTTCGCCCCCACCGCCGCCTTCCTCTACGACATGCGCGGCCTGCTGGGCTCCTGGCTGACCGACCTCGCCGCCGAACAGGCCGAGAAGGGCCACGTGCCACTCGTCGTCCCGGACGCGCTCACCATGCCGATCACCACGCCGACGGCACTGTGGGCGGATGTCGCGGTGAGCCTGCCGTGGGCGCTCTACCAGGAGTACGGAGACCCGGCGGTTCTCGCCCGCCAGTACCCGTCCATGACGGCGTTCATGGACGGTGTCGAGGCGATGCTCGACGAACGGGGTCTGTGGAACAGCGGCTTCCAGTTCGGCGACTGGCTGGACCCCGACGCTCCGGCGAACAACCCCGCCGGGGGAAAGACCGACCCCTACGTCGTCGCCACCGCCTACCTGTGCAGGACGACCCGTGAGCTGGCCCGCACCGCCCGGGTTCTGGGGCACGCCGAGGACGCCACCCGGTACGAGGCACTGCACCGGCGGGTGCGCGCGGCGTTCCGCGACGAATGGGTCACTCCCGCCGGGCTCCTCGCCGCCGACACCGTCACCGCCTACGCGCTGGTCGTCTGCTTCGACCTCCTCGAACCGGCGCAGCTGACGCGTGCCGGCAGGCGGCTCGCCGAGCTGGTCGCCAAGGCCGGGCACCGCATCAGCACCGGCTTCGCCGGCACGCCGCTCGTCGCGCACGCCCTGAGCCGCACCGGCCAGCTCGACATCGCCTACCGACTGCTCCTGCAGACCGAGTGCCCGTCCTTCCTCTACCCGGTGACCCGGGGCGCGACGACGATCTGGGAACGGTGGGACGCCATCAGGCCCGACGGCTCGCTGAACGACACCGGCATGACCTCGCTCAACCACTACGCCCTCGGCGCGATCGCCGACTGGCTGCACCGCGTCGTCGGAGGACTCGAGCCGGCCGAGCCCGGCTACCGCCGCATCCGGATCGCCCCCCGGCCCGGCGGCGGGCTCACCCACGCCACCGTCACCCACGACACCCCGCTCGGGCGCGTCCGCGTCCGCTGGCGGCACGACCCGGACGGCCGCCTGGCCGTCGACGCCACCATTCCCGCGGGCGCCGTCGCCGAGGTCGTCCTCCCCCACCATCCGGAAGGGCTGACCGAACAGGTCGCCGAAGGAGACCACCACTGGGAGTACGACGTCCCGCCCGCCGCGCAGGATCGCCCCGGCTACACCCTCGACACGCCGTTGAACGTCCTTTTCCGCGACACCACCACCTGGGCCGCGCTGCGCGCCGTCCTGCGCCGGCACCTGCCGCAGTTCGGCGACGCGGACACCGGTACCGAGCCCTCCCTGCCGAACCTTCGTACGCTGCTGCTCTACTTCCCCGGCCAGGCCGCAGCCATCGAGAACGATCTGGCCGCCATCCTCCAGGCGTGACGCGGGCCCGCGCGGCCTTGTCCGAGTGACCGGGCTGGCTACCGGGCCGGCGACCGGGCCTCGGACGTCGCGGTCGCCCCGCCTCTGCGCCCAGACCGTTCAGACAGCGCTGGCGGTCGCGTCTTCGGCGGCCAGGGCCGCCGCCGCGCGGTACTTCTCCCGGATCTCAGGACACGGCGGTGCGGTGTGGGTGGCGGCGTCCACCGCCGGCCAGTCGGGCTGACCGGCGAGCAGCACCGCGGCGGCCTGGCGGGCGGCGCCGTCCGCGACATACTCACCGGGCGACGGGATGGCGACCGGGACACCGAGAACCGCCGGCGCCAGTGCGCGGACCGCCCGTGAGCGGGCGCCGCCGCCGACCATCGTCACCCGCCCGACGTCGACGTTCTGCGCCCGCATGACGTCGACGCACTCGGCCATCAGGCACAGCAGGCCCTCGACCGACGCGCGGGCGAGGTTCTCCCGGGTCGTCGAGGCGAGGGAGAGGCCGTGCAGCGAGCCGGTGGCGGTGGGCAGGTTCGGGGTGCGTTCCCCTTCGAGGTAGGGCACGAACACCAGCCCGCCCGCACCCGGCTCGGCACGCAGGGCGAGGGTGTCGAGCGTGTCGTGGTCGACCTCGAGAAGCCGGCGGGTGACGTCGAGGACGCGGCTGGCGTTGAGAGTGCAGGCCAGCGGGAGATGGTGGCCGGTGGCGTCGGCGAAACCGGCCACCGCGCCGGAGGCGTCCCGGGTGCCGACCCGCGACACAGCCGCGACCACGCCCGAGGTGCCGAGTGACAGCAGGCACGCGCCCGGCCGCAGTCCCAGGCCCAGGGCCGCACCGGCGTTGTCGCCGCAGCCGGGGCCCAGCAACAGATGCCCGAGCCCGGCGCCGGGGTCGCCGCGGCCCACTGCCTCGCCGGGCGCCGCGACCTCGGGAAGGCGAATCCGCGCGGTCTCGCCGGGGGTGCGCCGCAACGCGAGCGCGAGCAGGTCGCGACGGTAGCCGCCGGCGGGCGCAGGATGCCCACCGAAGGCGTCGGCTGCACGGCCGGAGGTGCCCGTGGCACCGTCTGGAACGTCCGCGGTACCGGCGGAGGCGTCGTAGTAGCCGGTGCCCGAGGCGTCGGAGCGGTCGGTGCGTAGCGTGTCGAGCGAACGGGCTCCGGCCAGCCGCCAGGTGAGCCAGTCATGCGGCAGGGCGATCGCGGCGATGCGTACCGCGGCGTCCGGCTCGTGATCGGCAAGCCAGCGCAGCTTGGCCACGGTGAACGACGCGACCGGGACCGAGCCCACCGCGCCGGCCCACGCGGCGGCGCCCGCCGCGGGGTCGCCGCCGCCGAGGTCGGTGACGAGGTCCCGGGCCGCCTGGGCCGAGCGGGTGTCGTTCCAGAGCAGTGCCGGCCGGATGACGTCGCCGTCGGAATCCAGGCAGATCATGCCGTGTTGCTGGCCGGCGACCGAGATCGCGGCGACGTCGCCCAGCCCGCCGGCGCGGTCGGCCGCGGTGCGCAGCGCGGTCCACCAGTGCTCGGGGTCGAGCTCGGTGCCGTCGGGATGCGGTGCGCTGCCGGCACGGACGAACCTGCCGGACCCGGCCTCACGGATGACGACCTTGCACGACTGGGTCGACGAATCGACGCCCGCAACCAGGGTCATCGTCTTCTCCCGCTGCGCTCGGCGCGGTCAGCCGAGCAGGTGCTCGACGGCGAGCTGCTGCAGTCGGACGAAACCGAAGTCTCGTTCGGCCGCCTTGTCGGGGTCAAAGCCGTCCTGGTCGGCCAGCAGGTCGGCCGCGGTCTCACCGGGCGCCAGGGTCGGCTCGGCGAGTTCGAGTACGCCGGCGTAGGCCATCGCCTCCCGCACCCGGGGGTCCGCGCGGAACCGCTCCGCCTTCTCGGCGAGCAGCAGATAGGTCGCCATGCACGCCCGCGCCGACTCCCAGACACCGGCCAGATGCTCCGTCCGCGACGGCTTGTAGTCGAAGTGGCGGGGCCCGGTGTAGCGCGGGCCGTCGGGGTAGCCGGGGAAGCCGTTCTCGATCAGGTCGACCGTGAAGAACGCCGACAGCAGGTCGCCGTGACCGAAGACCAGGTCCTGGTCGTACTTCAGGCCTCGCTGGCCGTTGAGGTCGAGGTGGAACAGCTTCCCGCTCCACAGCGCCTGACCGAGCGCGTGGGTGTAGTTGAGATTCGCCATCTGCTCGTGGCCGGTCTCCGGGTTGAGCCCGACGATGTCACCGTGCTCAAGCTCCGCGATGAGCGCCAGCGCGTGCCCGACGGTCGGCAGGAAGATGTCACCACGCGGCTCGTTCGGCTTCGGCTCCAGCGCGATCCGCAGGTCGTAGCCCTGCGACCTGATGTAGCCGGCGACGGTGTCGATGCCCTCCCGATAGCGTTCCATGGCCGCGTAGACGTCCTTCGACCCGTCGTACTCGCCGCCCTCGCGGCCGCCCCACATCACGAAGGTGCTCGCGCCCAACTGGGCGGCGATCTCCACGGCGCGCAGCACCTTGCGCAGCGCGAACCGGCGCACCGACCGGTCGTTGGACGTCAGCCCGCCGTCCTTGAAGACCGGGTGGGTGAAGGTGTTGGTGGTGACCATCTCGATCACCAGCCCGGCGGCATCCGCCGCGTCCCGGAGCCGGCGGACCCGCTGATCGCGAGTCGCCTCGTCGGCGTCGAACGGGAACACGTCGTTGTCGTGGAAGGTGATCCCCCACGCCCCGAGCTCGGCCAGCCGGCCGGCGTACTCCCAGGGGTCCAGCACCGGACGGGTCGCGGCACCGAACGGGTCCGCCCCGGGCCAGCCCACCGTCCACAGCCCGAACGAGAACCTGTCCTGGCTCGTCGGTTGCCGCACCATCCCGCATCCCACCCTTCCCGCCGAGGAACTTGCACGCACTAGTAGGCGCTGTTAACTTACAGCCCATCACTAGCGCCCGCTAGTGCTCCGGAAGACGCCGAACGAATCCCGACCACGCGAGAACGTTCGACCCGATCGCCGCGGACCGCACGACAAGATCCGCTACCGCTGTCCGTTCCGTGATCCCGTCGGCCCGGTGGCCCGGCGAGATCGCCGGCGCCAACCGACACTCCCACGCGGAGGACACCCTCAGATGGAACTGACACGAGAATTCCTGCGGGCCGCCGGTCTGCCCGGCGAGGATCCGCGGGAGCTGCCGAGCAGCATCGGGCGCTTCCCTGACGGCGCGGCCTACCGGACCGAGATTCCGAGCGTCGAGGGGCCGGAGGCGCTGGCCGCGGTGCTGGCGGAGGCGGACCAGCGGGCCGTGCCGGTGCACCGCGTCTCCCAGGGCAGCGGCGGGCTGCTGCTCACCCAGGCCGAGCTGCGCACCATGGCCGAACTCGGCGCGGCAGCCGGGATCGAGGTCAGCCTGTTCGCCCGGCCGCTGGCCGGCTGGGACGTCGGCGCCGCCTCCCTCGCCCCCGGCGCCGCGGGCCTCGGGGCCCAGGCCCGCGGCGTCGAGCAGCTCGTCCACGTGCTGGAGGACATCCGCCGGATGACCGAGGCCGGAATCCGCGGGACCCTGGTGACAGACCTCGGTGTGCTGTCGATCGCCGCGCAGATGCGAGCCGCCGGGGAACTGCCCGCCGATCTACGTTTCAAGACCAGCGTGCAGATGGGGCTGGCGAACCCGGCCTCGATCCGGATCGCCGCCCGGCTGGGCGCCGACTCGTACAACGTCCCGACCGACCTGTCACTCGCGCAGATCGCGGCGGTGCGCGCCGCGGTGGACATCCCGATCGACCTGTACGTGGAAGCGCCCGACGACCTCGGCGGCTTCGTGCGGCATTTCGAGATCGCCGAGATCGTCCGCGTCGCCGCGCCGGTCTACCTGAAGTTCGGGCTGCGGGGCGCCCCCAACATCTACCCAGCAGGGACGCATCTGACCGCCACGGCGATCGCACTCGGCCGTGAACGGGTCCGCCGGGCCGAGATCGGCCTGGAACTCCTTCACCGCTACGCACCCGACCTGGCGTCCGCCGGTTCGGTGCTGCCCGCCGCCGACCTGGCCGTGCCGGCACCAACCACCGAGGCAACCACGGCACCGACCAGTCAGCCGGTGCCGACCACCGAGCCGTCCTCGACCCACACCCCGGCGGTGGCACGATGAAAATCGCGCAGTTGGAGACGTTCGTCCTCGGCACCCCCTGGCGTGACCTGACCTACGTGCGGCTGCGCACCGACGACGGCCTGGTCGGCGTCGGTGAGACACGCATGCTCGGCCACACCCGCGCGCTGCTGGGCTATCTGGCCGAGGCCGGCGACAACCACGTCCTCGGCTCCGACCCGTTCGACATCGAGTCTCTTGTCGGCCGGATGAAACGCGGCGACTACGGCCGCGCCGGCGAGATCGTCATGTCCGGCATCGCCTGTGTCGAGATGGCCTGCTGGGACATCGTCGGCAAGGCACTCGGGCAACCCGTCTGGCGGCTGCTCGGCGGTGCGGTCCGCGACCGGATCAAGGCCTACGCCAACGGCTGGTACACCGTCGAGCGCACCCCGGAGGAGTTCCACGCCGCCGCCCGCCGGGTCGTGGAACGCGGCTACCAGGCTCTCAAGTTCGACCCGTTCGGCCCCGGCTGGGCCGAACTCGAACCCGCCGAGCGACGCCGCTCGATCAGCCTCGTCGAAGCCGTCCGCGACGCCGTCGGCCCGGACGTCGAGATCCTCGTCGAGATGCACGGCCGGTTCTCACCCCACGAGGCCATCCGGATCTCCGCCGCGGTCGCGGAGTTCGAACCGTCGTGGGTCGAGGAGCCGGTACCACCGGAGAACCTTCGCGCGCTGGCCAAGGCCGCCGCCGGCATCGCGCTGCCCGTCGCCACCGGCGAACGCATCCACGACCGGATCGAATACCGCGAACTGTTCGACCTCGGCGCCGCCGACATCATCCAGCCCGACATCGGCCACCTCGGCGGCATCGCCGAAACCCGCAAACTCGCCGCCACCGCCGAGACCCACTACATCCTCGTCGCCCCGCACAACGTCGGCGGCCCAGTCCTCACCGCCGCCAACCTCCACCTCGCCGCCACCACCCCCAACTTCAAGATCCAGGAACACTTCAACGACTTCGCCGACGAGGAGGTCAAACTGGCAGCCCCCGGATGCCCGCCCGTCGTCGACGGCTACTTCGCCCTGCCCACCGCACCCGGCCTCGGAGTGGAACTCGACATCGACTTCATCCGCGACCGGCCCTCCCAGGGCGCCCACTTCGACCTCTATCAGGAAGGCTGGGAACTGCGCGGGACCCGGCCGGCAAGAGGTCCCGCCGCGGCCGGCCGAACACCGTGACCACCGTCTGGATCGACAGCCCCGGTCATCTCGCCCTGCGCGCGTCCACGCCCGCCGCCCCAGGCCCGGGAGAGGCCCTGGTCCGGGTCGCCTGGGCCGGCATCTGCGGGTCCGACCGGGAGATCCTGCGCGGCACCCGCCCGGCCTCCTACGTCACCTACCCTGTCGTGCCAGGCCACGAATGGTCCGGCACCGTGACAGCCGTCGGGCCCGGCGTGGACGGAGCGCTGGTCGGCCGCGCCGTCGTCGGTGAAGGATTCCGTGCCTGCCGGATGTGTGGGCCCTGCTGGCAAGGCGACACCAACCTCTGCGACGGCCCCTACGACGAGACCGGGTTCACCCGGGCCGGAGCCTGGGCCGACGAACTGGTCGTACCGGCAGCCCTGCTGCACCCCCTGCCGGACGGCACCGACCTGCGAGCAGCCGCCGTCCTGGAGCCGGCGGCCTGCTCCGCCGCCGCCTGCCTGCGCGCCGCACCCGTGCCCGGCACGCGCATCGCCGTCGTCGGCGCCGGCACGCTCGGCCTGCTCGCCCTGCAGCTCCTCGCCGCCGGCGGGCCGGACGAACTGATCGCGATCGATCCGCGCTCCGGCCGGGACGAGCTGGCCACGGCCTGCGGCGCCACCGCGACGATCAGCCCACTGCAGGCAGGAGCTCAGCCCTGGCGAGGCCGCTTCGACGCCGTGGTCGAAACCGCCGGCGCACCCGGCAGCGCACTACTCGCCACCACGCTCGCCCGCCGCGGCGCGACGGTCGTCCTCACCGGCCTGGCCGCCCGCGACGACAGCCCACTCCCCCCGATCGACCTGGTCACCAACCAGCTGACAGTCCACACCGTCTTCGGAGCACCGTCCCGTGCCTGGACTCACGCGGTCCGTGCGTTCACCAGCGGGATGCTGCGGCCCGACCTCGTCATCAGCCACGACCTCCCCCTGCGCGACGTCGACCGTGCCTTCGAACTCCTCGACGGCGGCGGGCCCGGGGTGACCAAGATCCTGCTCAGCCCGTAGCCCAGCCCGTCGTTCCACCGCGACAGACCGAGAGCTCCTGATGCCCCCCTCGAAAGCGCCCACCCCGCCGACCGAACCGTCCGCCACGACACCGGAGGCACTCGAGCGGATACTCGCCGCCGCCTCGGCCGCGGCCGCCCCCTACGGCGCGCTCTCCCCCCAGGACCGGGCCCGCATGCTGCGCGAGGTCGCCGCCGCTCTCGACGCCGACACCGACGCGCTGGTCGGCCTGGCCGGTGAGGAGACGCGGCTGCCCGAGCCGCGGCTGCGGGGCGAGCTCGTGCGCACCACGTTCCAGCTCCGGCTGTTCGCCGACCTGCTCGATGACGGCGCCTACCTGGAAGCGGCCCTCGACGCCCCTGACTCGGGCTGGCCGACCGGGCCCCGCCCGGACCTGCGGCGCATGCTCGTTCCGGTGGGTCCGGTGATCGTCTTCGCCGCGTCGAACTTCCCGTTCGCGTTCAGCGTCGCCGGTGGCGACACCGCCGCCGCCCTCGCCGCCGGCTGCCCGGTACTACTCAAAGCACACCCCGGGCACCCCGAGCTGTCGCGGCACACCGCCCGCCTGGTGACGGAGGCGCTCGCCGGCGCCGGCGCGCCCGGCGGGGTCTTCGCGCTCGTCGAAGGCGACACCGCCGGCCGCGACGCCCTCGTCGACCCGCGGGTCCGGGCCGGCGCGTTCACCGGATCCCTCCGGGTCGGGCGGCTGCTGTTCGACCTCGCCGCCGGCAGGCCGGACCCGGTCCCCTTCTACGGCGAGCTGGGCAGCATCAACCCCGTCTTCGTCACCCCGGGCGCGGCCCATAGCCGCGGAGCCGAGATCTGGGCGGGCTACGTCGAGTCCTTCGCCCTCGGCGCCGGCCAGTTCTGCACCAAGCCGGGGCTCCTGCTGGCCCCGGCCGGCGCGGCCGAAGACGCACTGACCGCGGCGCTGTCCGGGCGAGCCGGTGCGCCGCTGCTCAACGAGCGCATCGAGCACGGCTTCCAGGCGGGCCTGGGCACGCTGACCGGGCATCCGGCGGTGCGAGTGCTCACCGCCGGCGACGCAGCGGGTGGCACGGCGGGCGCGGTCAGGCCCTCGCTGCTCGCCACCACCGCGCGCGACCTGCTCGCCGACCTCGACGTCATCGGCGCCGAGGTCTTCGGCCCCGCGTCCGTCCTGGTCACCTACACGGACCCGGCCGAGCTGACCGCGGTCGCGGGGGCCATCCAGGGCCAGCTGACCGCGACCGTCCACGGCGACGCCGACGACCCCGTGGACGCCGCCCTCAGCCGGGACCTGCTTCGCGAGCTGTCCCGGCGGGCCGGCCGGGTGCTCTGGAACGGCTGGCCGACCGGCGTCTCGGTCACCCACGCGATGACCCACGGCGGCCCCTACCCCGCGACCACCTCGACGTTCACCTCCGTCGGGACGACGTCGATCGGCCGTTTCCTCCGCCCGGTCACCTACCAGGGGGTTCCGGACGCGCTGCTGCCGGCGGCGCTGCGCGACGCCAACCCGTGGAAGCTGCCGCGGCGACACGACGGCCGGCCGGCCATCCCGGATGACACCGGCCCGGCCCGGGCATGACCGGGATCCACCAGGTGACCGGGCCGGTCACCCGCCACGGGGAGGGCCCGGTGTGGGTGCCGTCCTGGGGCGGCCTGCACCTCGTCGACATGCTTGCCGGCGACGTCCTCGCGCTCGACACCGAGACCGGCGCGGTCGGCCGCCACCACGTCGGCACCGTCGCCGCGGCCGTGCGTCCCAGGGCGGGCGGCGGCGCGGTTCTCGCGCTCGAACGCGGCTTCGCGCTGCTCGACCCGCCGCCGACGGCGCCACTCACTCCGCCGGGGCCGCCAACGGGACCGCCCGCCCTGCCGAGGTCGCCTGCCTCACCGTTCCAGGCCGGCCCGGCGGCCGCCGCGAAACCGCGTCTCCTCCCCGAGCTGTGGCCCGCCGATCGGGGGCTGCGGATGAACGACGGCGGCTGTGACCCGGACGGGCGCTTCTACTGCGGTTCGATGGCGTACGACGAGGCCACAGGCGCCGGCGCACTCCACCGGCTCGATCCCGACGGCACCACCACTGTCGTCCTGTCCGGAGTGACGATCTCGAACGGACTGGTGTGGAGCCCGGACGGCAGCAGAGCTCACTATGTGGACACACCCACCGGCGGCATCGACGTCTTCGACTACGACCCCGACACCGGTCTCACCGGTCGGCGGCCGTGGGCAGCCGTGCCGCGGGGAAAGCCGGACGGACTCGCCGTCGACGCCGAGGGCGGTGTGTGGGCGGCGCTGTGGGGCGGCGCGGCGATCTGCCGGTACACGGCGGCCGGTGACCTCGACGAGGTGATCGCCCTACCGGTCCCGCAGGTCACGGCGTGTGCGTTCGGTGGCGCCGACCTCGCGACCCTTTACGTGACGACGTCGACGCTTCGCACGGACCTCGAGCGATATCCGACCGCCGGCGCCGTCTACGCCGTGGATGTGGGGATCCGCGGACTCCCCGTGCTGCCTTTCACGGGTTAGCGCAGACAGCAACCTCCATCTGTCCGAGAGGTCTGACGACATGAGCACATTCCCCGAGAACTTCCTCTGGGGTGCGGCGACCGCGCCGCACCAGGTCGAGGGCGGCAACGTCGGTTCCGACATGTGGCGCAGCGAATGGGCGAAGAACTCCCGGTTCGCCGAGCCCTCAGGCGACGCCTGCGACCACTACCACCGGTATCCGGAGGACATCGCCACCCTGGCCGGTCTCGGCCTGAACGCCTACCGCTTCGGGGTCGAGTGGGCGCGGATCGAGCCCGAGGAAGGCTATTTCTCGCGCGCCGCGCTCGACCACTACCGACGGATGGTCGGCACCTGCCTCGAGCACGGCGTCACTCCGGTCGTGACCTACAACCACTTCTCGACCCCGTGGTGGTTCGCCGAGGCGGGAGGCTGGACGAATCCCACGGCGGCAGACCGGTTCGCCCGGTATGCGGGTCGGGTGACCGAGCACATCGGTGACCTGGTGCCCTGGGTGTGCACGTTCAACGAGCCGAACGTCATCTCGCTGATGGTGCATCTCGGCATCATCCCGGCCGCGTCCCGCGAAGACGCCCTCGGCCTGGCGGCCAGCAGGCAGCCCGAGGATACGGGCACGGCGGGAGCGGGCGCGGCGTGGGCCGCCCCCGCCGTCGAGGTGATGGCGAACGCGCATCGCAAGGCCGTGGAGGCGATCAAGTCCGGGCCGGGGAACCCCGCCGTCGGCTGGACGCTGGCCCTCATCGATCTGCAGCCCGCCGACGGCGGCGAACAACGCTGGCAGGCCGTTCGCCAGGCCGCCCTCCTCGACTGGCTCCACGTCTCCCGCGACGACGACTTCATCGGTGTCCAGACCTACACCCGCGAACGCATCGGCCCCGACGGCGTCCTGCCTGTTCCCGGCGGGGCCCCCACCACCCAGACCGGATGGGAGGTCTACCCCGAGGCGCTGGGCCACACCGTCCGCCTCGCCGCACAGCACACCGGGGTGCCCGTCCTGGTCACCGAGAACGGCATGGCCACCGACGATGACGACGCCCGGATCACCTACACGACCGCCGCCCTCGAGGGGCTCGCCGGTGCCATCGCCGACGGTGTCGACGTCCGCGGCTACCTGCACTGGACGCTGCTCGACAACTTCGAGTGGACGTCCGGCTATCAGATGACCTTCGGACTCGTCGCCGTCGACCGCACCACCTTCGCCCGCACCGTCAAGCCCTCCGCCCGATGGCTCGGCAAGATCGCCCGCGCCGGCGGACCCGCCTGAATCGACGGCTGCACCCCGCCCGCGGCGGAAACACCGACGCCGGCCTGACCTGGCGACCGTCCATCCGTAGACGCCCGCGCTGAAGGGGATGGAGAACTGGGACGAACAGCGGCGCCCAACCAGTAACTTGCGCGCACTAGTGCTCTGCATTAGGCTCCTACATGTTCCGCGGTGGGTGCACAGGCCAGGGTTCAGTCCCACAGACATGCCGATTGTCGAGCCGTGCCGCCGGACCGTGTTGATCGACAGTGGACGCGGATTTCGGTTTGCCGCCGGCCGTTTCCTGATGACATCGAGTGTCGAGCATCCTTCTCTGCGGCCCGGCTTTCCGCGGCACCGAGCAGTCCGAACAATGCGGCCCGAACGCAGAGATCAGCAGGATGCTTGTCGGCGGCACACTCCGACGGGAGAAACGTCATGCCCATACCTCTGGACCGCCGTACACGCCGCGACGGCGACCTGCGCCACGTCGACATGGAGAGTTTTCTCGCCCGGGAGTTCCCGGGGCTCGTCTCGCGCCACGGCCCTCTCGTGGCACGGGGAATCGCCTCGTTGCAGGCGCCCCCGCTCTCCATCGAGATCGGCGCCGTCTCCTGGTCGTTCTCCAGTGACGGAACGACCCTGGTCGTCACCCGTGGCATCGTCGCGGGTGCTCTGGTCGTGACGCTCGACGAGGCCGGGTTCTCCGACTGGGCGCAGAACCAGCGATCGTTCAACGCGATGCTGACCGCACGCGAGCTGCGCTACCGCGACGGGTCCGAGACGGACGTCTCCGTATGGGACTCGCTCTGGCTGACGCTGCTCGAGGGCTGGCCGGTCGTGGACGACACGACCGACTTCGTTGATCGTCATGGGGCTCCGCTCGACCTCGACCGCGTCCTCACCCCGGCGGACGACCCGGCGGACGTCGCCCACTTCCTGCGCGAGGCCGGTTACCTTCACCTGCGGGGCTGGCTGGACCCGGCGGACATGAAGGAGGTCAGCTCCGACATCGACCGGGCGCTCCCCCACTACCGTGAGGGTGACGGGCGTTCCTGGTGGGCGACCCTGGAGGACGGCAGCCGCCGCTGTGTGCGGCTCCAGGAGTTCATCGCCCGCTCCCCGGCGACCTCGGCCATCCTGCGGGACGAACGCTGGGACCAGTTACGCCGTGTGCTGGCCGGCGACGAACTCCTTGAACAGCCTCCGGTGCACGGTCGTGGCCCCGAGGCGCTCATGAAGCCGATCGGCGTCACGGTCGGGGCCTCCGACGTGAGCTTTCATCGCGACTGCCACTTCGGCCGCCATGCGTATCACTGCTCGAACCTGGTCGCCGGGATCGCGGTCACCGGCAGCGGCGAGGCGAACGGCCAGCTCCGCGTCATCGCCGGGTCCCACCGCGTGCTGATGCCGGTGGAGATCGCCAAGTCCCGGCCGTACCTGCCCGTCGTCGCCGTACCGACCGAGCCGGGCGACGTCACGGTGCACCTGACCTGCACCCTCCACGAGTCGACTCCGCCCCTCGTCGCGGAGCGCCGCGTCATCTACACCGGCTTCTCCCTTGCTCCGCGCGCGGACGACGCCACCGGTGCCCGTGGTGGCGGCGGCCAGGCCCTGGCAGCGCTTCGCGAACGGATCTCCCAGATCCTTCTCGACGACGCGAGCCGGACATGACGACGGGCAACAGGCGTCCCCATGGCGCATGAGTCCTCGGGGCACAGCGCGCACGCCCTGCGGACACTGCTGCGCCACGCCGGCGACGGCAGGATGCTGCTCGTCGGCGGTTACGCGCTGATCCTCATCGACGCGGTCGCGCAGAGTCTCACGCCGGCGGTGTTCCGGGTCGTGCTCGACCGCATCCAGCAGGACCCGCACCGGTTCCTGCACGACGGCTGGCAGGGGCCCGTAGTCGCCGCGGCCGCCCTCTCCGTGACCTTCCTCGTGGCGGCCTACTTCGCCCACACCTGGTGCCGTCGCGGCGCGACGCGCTGGGCGAACAACCTGCGACGTGCCCTGTACGAGCACGTCCAGCAGCTGTCGATGGACTTCTTCCACCGTTCACGGGTCGGTGACGTCGCCGCCGCGATCAACCAGGACATCGAGCGCCTCGAGGTGACGGTCTGGCAGGGCCTGGGGGTGTGGTGGGCGCTGGCGGTCCTGGTCATCTCGGTGGGCCTCATCGTCTGGGTCGACGCCTGGATGGCCCTGATGGCGCTGGCCCTGCTCGCGGTGGCAGTCGGGTGGACACTGCTGGTGCTCCCGCGGCTTCGCCGCCACAGTCGCGACATCCGCGACGAGCTCGGCCGCACCTGCGGGACCCTCGCCGAGATGCTCGGCGTGAACACGCTCCTGAAGGCGTTCAACGCGGAGGATGACGCGCTGCGTCAGGTGCGCGGCGGCACCGACCGGGTGCGGGCCGGCTCCGAGGCCCTCGCGCGGCTCCAGCACCGTTACGCCGACCCGCTCGGCTTCCACCTCTCGTTCGTCGCGCCTTTCCTGCTCCTGTTCGCCGGCGCCTGGCGGGCCGCGTCGGGGACGCTCTCCATCGGCGACGTCGTCGCCGTCTGGGGCTTCTGGCTGCGCGGGTCGAGTTCGCTGACCGTCGTCATGACCAGCCTGCCCGAGGTGCTGGCCGGCCTGGCCGCCGGCGAACGGGCCGCGGAGCTGTTCGAGGAACGACCTGCGGTGAGCGATCTCCCGAGAGCTCCCGCGCTGGCCGTCGCCCGGGGCGGCATCGCCTTCGAACAGGTCTCGTTCGCCTACCCCGGACGACAGTCACACCTCGTCCTCGACGGCTTCGACCTGACAATCCCCCCGGGGCGCAGCGTCGCACTCGTCGGCTCCTCCGGCGCCGGCAAGTCCACCGTCGCCCAACTGCTGCTCCGGCTGTTCGACCCCGCCGAGGGCCGGGTGACCATCGACGGCCAGAACATCCGCGAGGTCGCCCAGGCCTCGGTACGCGCCGCCGTGGGTGTGGTCTTCCAGGAATCGGTCCTGATCAGCGGCTCGCTGGCACGCAACCTGCGGCTCGCCCAGCCGACCGCCACCGACCAGGACATCGAGGCGGCGCTCGCGGCGGCCAACGCGTGGGAGTTCGTACGCACCTGGGAGGACGGAATCCACACCGAGCTCGGCGCACGCGGCGTCATGCTCTCGGGCGGGCAACGCCAACGCCTCGCCATCGCCCGGGTGATGCTGAAGGACCCCCCCATCGTCGTGCTCGACGAGGCGACCAGCGCGCTCGACGCCGGCAGCGAACGCGCGGTGCTCGACGCGCTGGACCGGCTGCTGTCCGGGAGGACGTCACTGATCATCGCCCATCGGATCGCCACCATCCGCAACTGTGACCAGATCGTCCTGATGGAACGCGGACGGGTCGCCGACGCCGGCACACACGCCTCGCTGCTCCGGACCTCGACGACCTATCGCTCGTACTGCCATGAGCAGTCGGTGGCGTGAGGCCGCCCGGGAGATCACCGTCTTCAACAGCTCGTCCTCTGACCGGGGAGTCAGGTGTTGCGGCCCCCGTTGACTCCGATCACCTGGCCTGTGATGTAGCCGGCCTCGTCGCGGACAAGGAATGCGCAGGCAGCTGCTATGTCCTCCGGTCGGCCGATGCGGCCGACCGGCGTGGCGGATTCCTGCTCCTCGACGCGCATGAGCCCGCCTTTCTCGGACTGGCGCAGCATGGGAGTGTCGATAAAGCCCGGCGGAATGGTGTTGACCGTGATGCCCCTCGGACCGAACTCGCGAGCGAGGACCTTCGTGAGGCCGACGACACCTGACTTGGCAGCAACATAGGAGGCGAGCTGCGGCGGCCCGGTGTTGACACTCGACGAGGATATGTTGACGATGCGCCCCCATCCCTCGTCGAGCATGCTGGGCAGCACGGCCTGGCAGCAGTGGAAGGCGCTTGTCAGGTTGACTTCCAGAGAGCGGTTCCACATGTCGGTGGTGATCTCCAGAAACGGCCCATGTGGCGTCATCCCCGCATTGTTGACCAGAATCACCGGCCGGCCGAGCCGGCCGCGCACGGATTCGACTCCGGCCTGGACGGCGGCGGCGTCCGTCACATCGACAGCAAGGCCGAGGGACCTGCCGCCGCCGGCCGCGATCGAGGCGGCGGTCTCCTCGGCAGTAGCGCCGTTCAGATCGAAGACCGCCACCGCGAGTCCGTCCGCGGCCAGCCGGCGAGCGATCGCCGCGCCGATTCCCGATCCGCCACCGGTGACGATGGCCACGCGACTGTTCACTGACCGGCTCCCCTGCCGGGGCCGGCCGGCAGCTCGACCTCGGCCGTACAGTCCACCAGAACCTGTCCGTCCTGATTCACGAGCCGCAGCCTGATGTGGACGAGCGGGGCACCCCAGACCGAGTCGGTTTCCTTACCGACGACTTCGGCGTCGAAGTAGGTGACGTCTCCCTCGAAGGCAGGAGCACGGAAGTTCGCCCTGGTATGGCGCACCATGCCATCGACGCCAGCCCAGTAGGCGAGGTAGTCGGTGCACCAGGCGCCCATCGTCGCGCCGTACCCGTAGGCACGGGACATGCCGATCTCGCTGGCTTTGTCCGCGTCGACATGGCCACGTGACGGGCCGACATAGAGGCCGTCGCGCAGCCGCGGGTCGATCCGGGCGCCTTCCTCGTCGAAGCCGAACCCGTCCACCCAGCCCGGGTCCTGATTGATCCATGGATCCTCGACGCCCGGCGGTGCCACCCAGTGCGCCGTGCCCCAGATGCCGAAGACAAACGCGCGGTACTCGGTGGTGAAACTCGCGATGCTGTGCGGGCCGATCACTCGACGCGGCAGCCTGGCGCCGACTTCCACATCGTCGAACCGCGGCGAGACGCCCAGGCGGTTCGACAGTATCCAGCCGTGGCGGACCTTTTCGATCTCCGCGAGCTCCTCGGCGGTCCAGCTCCTCACCGCACCGAGCTGCTTGTCGTACATGCCACGGCGTTCCGCCTCCGCCGCCAGGTAACGGATCGCCGTCGAGCGCTCGCGCGCCACCAGCGTGCCGCGCTGGTTGGTGTGGATCGTGTCACCGCGGGAGAACATCGTGGGTCCGGCGAACTTCGTCTCGACCACCTTGTAGTCGTGGAAGCGCCGTTGTTGGAAGAGCTGGTCGCCCACATGCACCCGCGCGCCGTAGAACCACCACTCCTCACCACCGAAGATGAGATGGCTACCGGGGATGTGGCCCACGCAGGCCGGCTGGGCGCCATGCCCGAAGTCCAGCGCGACCGCCATGGACTGAGGCGCGATGATGCCGCCGTATCTCGACCCGCGGGCGAACTCCTCGTCCCAGTGCAGAGGGTTCGGGTAGTCCATAGCCATCACCCAGCGACGGATGTCCGAGGCACTGCAGGGATCCCACAGCTGCCCGCCGCCGACCAGCTGGCCCACGCGATGGTCGACGTCGGACAGGTCGAGCCTGGCTCCCACCGAGTCCGCGTCTGTCGGTGCCGTCGTGCTCTGTCCACTCATCCTGCGCTCCCGACTGTCGGTCTGACGTCCACGGGAAATGCTCGCGCCGGCCACGAGCTGCTCACCGACGGCAGAAGGCCCGCCGGACTGCTGACGCACCGGCCCGCGAGCCACGGCCAGCAGTTGCATGGAGCGCCCGCCGGAACGTGGCGCGGTGTGCCGGCCGACCGGGGCTGGAGGTCCCCTCGCCGCCCCGCCGAGGCCGGCGGGGGACCAGCGGCGGAGCCCGGAAGACCGTATGGCGGATATTGACACCACGATGCGGTTTCGTCCAGAGTTCCTCGTGACGGGGGTCACCGGCGAGACTCGCCACGAGCTGCTCTGGACAGCCCGACCTGCTACGCCCCGACCTCCAGGACTCCCCGACCCTCCGGCGCCGACGACTCACATCCCTGTGACAATCCCGAACCGAGGATCTCGCATGCAGACCTGCGCACCGACCGAGACGCCCGAGGTCGACCAAGCGGCTCTCCGGGAGAAATACCTGACCGAGCGCGACAAGCGGCTTCGCCCGGAGGGACAGAAGCAGTACCTGGAAGCCGAAGGCGCATTCGAGGAGTTCTACGAGGCCGACCCGTACACGCCGGTCGTGCCGCGCCCGCCGGTCTCCGCGGATATCGACGTGGCGATCCTCGGCGGCGGGTTCGCCGGCCTCATCACCGCGACCAGGCTCAGGCAGGCCGGGGTGACCGATCTGAGAATCCTCGAGTTCGGCGGCGACTTCGGCGGAGCCTGGTACTGGAACCGCTACCCCGGCATCCAGGTCGACTCGGACAGCTACTGCTACCTGCCGCTACTGGAGGAGACCGGGTACATCCCCACCCAGAAGTACACCTTCGGCGACGAGGTCCGCGAACACTGTCAGCGCATCGGCCGGCACTTCGGCCTTTATGAGAACGCCATGTTCAGCACACTCATCCGGTCGCTCGCGTGGGACGCCTCAACCAGCCGCTGGAGGATCGGCACCAATCGGGGCGACGACATCCGGGCCCGTTTCGTCGTCATGTGCCAGGGGCCGTTCAACCGGCCCAAGTTACCCGGAATACCGGGCATCTCCGACTTCGAAGGCCACACGATCCACACGGCCAGATGGGACTACTCCTACACCGGCGGCGACGTCCACGGCGGTCTCGACAGGCTCGCCACGAAGCGGGTGGCGGTGATCGGTACGGGCGCCAGCGGTGTCCAGGTGGTTCCGCATCTCGCCCGCGCCGCCGAGCACCTCTATGTCTTCCAGCGCACGGCGTCCTCCATCGATCAACGCGGCAACGCGGCGACCGATCCCGAATGGGTGCGGACGTTACGCCCTGGCTGGCAGCGGGAGCGGCAGCGCAGCTTCCACACGGCTGCCTACGAGGCGTTCGGCCCAGGCCAGCCCGACCTCGTCTGCGACGGGTGGACCGAGATCAGCCGCAACCTGCAGGCGCATCTGGATGCCACCGACGGGTGGGCGGCCCTCGCCGACCCGGCGGCGTTCCTCGCACTGCGCGAGACGGTGGACTACCAGGTGATGGAGAGGCTACGCCAGCGCGTCGAGGCCATCGTCGAGGATCCGGTGACGGCCGAGGCCCTGAAGCCCTACTACCGCTTTCTGTGCAAGCGGCCGTGCTTCAACGACGACTATCTGCCAACCTTCAATCTGCCGAACGTCACCCTGGTCGACGTGTCGAGCACGAAGGGCGTCGAACGGATCACCCCGAAGGGTGTCATCGCACACGGGATCGAGCACGAGGTCGACTGCATCGTCTTCGCGAGCGGTTTCGAGATCACCACCGATCTCGACCGGCGTCTTGCCATCCACCCGTTCACGGGACGCGACGGCCTTTCACTCTATGACCACTGGGCGAAGGGCTACCGCACTCTGCACGGTATCACCAGCCACGGCTTCCCCAACCTCATGTTCACCGGGTACATCCAGGGCGGTATCACCGCCAGCGTCACCTCCATGTTCGAGCAGCAGGCCGACCACATCGCCTACATCATCGCCGAGGCCCTTGCCCGCGGCGTCAGCACCGTCGAGCCCACCGCCGAAGCCCAGGACGAATGGGTCGCCACCATCCGGGCGACCGCGATCGACAACACCACCTTCGTTCGGGAATGCACGCCCGGCTACTACAACAACGAGGGTGAACAGGAGATTCGTTCGGTCCTCGGCGATCCCTACTGGCCCGGTTTCTACGCCATGGAGGACCTGCTGCGGGCCTGGCGTGAAACGGGCGAGCTGACCGGCCTCGCGCTGGGCCGATGAGCCAGCCCACAGCGTCGCCCGCACCAGCGCGACGGCCATCGAGGGGACCATGCCGGTGAAGGTCTACGAGCGGATCCTGGACCTGTTCGAAGCCGAGGGCATCAACACCATCTTCGGCATTCCCGACCCGAACTTCGTGCACCTGTTCCACCTTGCCGAGGAGCGCGGCTGGAACGTTGTGGCGCCGCATCATGAGGAGTCGGCCGGGTTCATGGCCGAGGCGGTGTCCCGGATGACCGGGAAGCCGGCCGTCTGTATCGGCACGCTCGGCCCGGGGGTGGCGAACCTGGCCGGCGCGATGATGTGCGCCAAGGTCGAGAACTCACCGGTCATCTTCCTCGGCGGGCAGCGTGCCCGAATCACCGAGCAGCGGGTCCGCCGTGGCCGGATCCAGTTCGTGAAGCAGGCCGAGCTGTTCGCGCCGTCGGTGAAGTACTGCGCCAGTATCGAGTTCGCCGACCAGACCGACGAGGTGATCCGGGAGGGCCTGCGCAGGGCGCTGTCCGGGACACCGGGCCCGGTCTACATCGAGTACCCCTCGCACGTCATCCAGGAGGAGCTCGACGTTCCGCCGGCGCTGCCGCCGCAGGGCTACCGGCTGGTAGGCCAGACCGCCGGCCCGGACGGGATCGCCGAGGCGGTGCGACTGATCGGCGCGGCCAGGCTGCCGGTGCTGTTGGTCGGCCACGGCGTCCACACCTCCCGGGCAGGCGCGTCGGTGAAGGCACTGGCGGACCTGATGGCCTGCCCGGTCATCCAGACCTCCGGCGGCACTTCCTACATCGACGGACTGGAGGACCGCACCTTCCCGTACGGCTTCTCCGCCTCCGCGGTCGAGGCGGTGGTGAAGTCGGATCTGTGCCTGGCGATCGGCACCGAACTGGGTGAGCCGGTGCACCACGGCCGGGGCCGGCACTGGGCCCCGAACGACGCCGACCGGAAATGGATCATGGTGGAGCAGGACCCGCTGGCGATCGGGGTGAACCGCTCGTACGACGTGCCGCTGGTCGGGGACCTGCGGGCGATCGTCCCGCAGCTGGTCGAGGCGCTCGCCAGCGCCCCGCGCACACCGCCGCCCGATCTGGCGGGCTGGATCAGAAGGGACGCCGAGCGGCTGGCCCAGCTGGCCGAGAGCGCGCCGTCGGGCATGTCGCCGGTACATCCGGCCCGGCTGATCGTCGAGGCGACCAGGGCCTTCCCCGCGGACGGCATCATGGTCCGCGACGGCGGCGCCACGACGATCTTCGGCTGGACGTACTCGCAGGCGAAGCCGCACGACGTGATGTGGAACCAGAACTTCGGCCACCTCGGCACCGGGCTGCCCTACGCCGTCGGCGCCTCGGTGGCCGACGGCCGCAGGCGCCCGGTGATGCTGATCACCGGCGACTCGGCGTTCCAGTTCCAGATCGCCGAGCTGGAGACCGCCGCCCGGCTGAACCTGCCGCTGGTCTGCGTCGTCGCCGTCGACCACGCCTGGGGCCTGGAGGTCGGCGTCTACAAGCGGACCTTCGGCCAGGGCTCGCTGGAGACCGGCACCCACTGGAGCACGAACACCCGCCTCGACAAGGTCGCCGAGGGCTTCGGCTGCCACGGCGAGTACGTCGAGCGCGACGAGGAGATCGCCCCGGCCATCAAGCGCGCCTACGCCAGCGGCCGGCCCGGCGTCATCCATGTCAGGGTCGACCCGAAAGCGAACTCCGAGGAGATGCCGAACTACGGCGAGTACGCGACGTGGGCAACGGAAGGTGCACATTGACAGCCCCACCGTTCTCCTACGTCGACCGCCGGGTCCTCGTCGTGGGCGGCGGGCGGGGCATCGGGCGGGCGGTAGCCCTGGCCCTGGCACGGGCCGGGGCGGATGTCGCGGTCGCTGCCCGCGGCCGTGAGCAGCTCGATGCGGTTGTCGCGGAGATCCAGGCACTGGGGCGGCAGGCATGGGCGTTACCCGTCGATCTGACCGAGCCCGGCGCGCCGGGCGACCTTGTCGAGCGCGCCCTCGCCGCGCTCGGCAGGATCGACGTCCTGATCAACTCGGCCGGCGACACCGGTCGCCTCGAACGTGGGACCTTCAACGTCACCACCGACGACTTCGACCACGTCTTCGGGCTGCATGTTCGCGCCGCGCTGATGACCTCCATCCGCGCCGCCGAGTCGATGAGGGACCGCGGCATCGCGGGCGCGATCCTCACCATCACCTCGGTCGGCGGATGTTTCCCGTCACCTGGGGCAGTGCTGTACGGGGCCGCGAAGGCGGCTCTCAACCACATCACGTCGACACTGGGCATGGAGTTCGGAACACACGGGATCAGGGTGAACGCGATCGCTCCGGGCCCGGTCGAGACCGAGCTCATCGCCGACCGGCTCACCACCTCCGAGGACCGGGCCGCGATGGCGTCCTTCTATCCACTCAATCGGATCGGGCACGTGGACGACGTCGCCTCGGCGGCGCTCTACCTCTGCTCGGCAGAGGCGTCATGGCTGTCGGGTGTGACCCTCCTGCTCAACGGCGGACAGCACGCGTCCAGCGGCATGTTCCGCTGGCCACGGACCCACAACCCGGTACCGCCGGGGCGGCGCATCTGAACCCTGCCAGGGGACGGATGCATGACGCGAGCACCCGCCGGACGACATCCCGCGGGCCGAACGAGACGACGCGAAGCCGGCAGCCGACGAGCCGGGCCGCGCAGGAAGGAGCGCCAGATGGCCGCAATCGCGACGAAGAAGCTGTCGGAACGGATCGGGGTCGAGGTCCTGGACATCGATCGCGAGCGCCTCCTGCATGACGAAGAATTCCCGGACGCCTGCCTCGCCGCGCTGGCGGAGCACGGAGTTCTGCTCTTCCGGGAAATTCACCTCGACGATGAAGTGCAGGTGGAGTTCTGCCGGAGGCTGGGCGAGCTGGCCCGTTTCCGCGGATATCGGCTGCCGGAGGTAATGGAGATCAACTTTGAGCCGTCGAACCGCAACGCCGAGTACTTCCGGAGCAACGACGGCTGGCATATCGACGGCTGCCTGGACGGCGGCCCGCCGCCGAGGGCCGGCGTGCTGACAGCGCGCGTGGTCGCCGACCACGGCGGGGAGACCGAGTTCGCCAGCAGTTATGCCGCGTACGAGGCTCTCTCCGAGGCGGAGAAGGAGCAGTACGCGAAGCTGCGCGTCGTGCACACCTTCGAGGCGGTACAGCGGCGCAGTTACCCGGACCCGACGCCGAAGCAGCTGGCCGAGTGGGCCTCGCGCCCCACACGGGAGCACCCGCTGGTGTGGGAGCAGCGGTCCGGGCGGCGGTCCCTCGTGTTCGGGCACACGGCGTCCCACATCGTCGGGATGGACCGTGACGAGGGACGGGCGCTGCTGGCCGGGCTGGAGGCCCGGGCCACCACGCCGGACAATGTGCTCCGGCACAGCTGGTCCGTCGGCGACACGGTGATCTGGGACAACCGGGGCCTGCTGCACCGCGCCTGCCCATTCGACCGGACTCGGCCCCGCACCATGCACCGCACCACCCTCCTCGGCGACGAACCGATCCATTGAGGCACTACCCAGCGCTGTTCCAGCCGGGCAGGCTCGGGCCGCGCACCGCCCGCAACCGGGTCTGGATGACGGCCCACGCCACCGAGTTCACCACCGACCACACCTACTCGGCCGCGCATGCCGCCTACTACGGTGAGCGGGCCGCGAAGGGCGTCGCCGTCATCACGATGGAGGCGACAGCGGTCCATCCCACAAGTCAGCCCCGCACGGGCGTCGTGCTCGCCTACGAGCCCTCGGTGGTCGAGAGCTACCGCACGGTGGCCGCCGCGGTCCAGCCGCACGGCACGCTGCTCTTCGCCCAACTCTGGCACCGCGGCCGGGAGACCGACAGCGTCGTGAGCCGCCTGCCGGTGTGGGCGCCGAGCCCAGTCCCGTGCGCGGTCTACCGGGAGATCCCGCACGAGATGACAGCCGCCGAGATCGACGAACTCGTGGAGGGCTATGCCCGTTCCGCGGCTCTCGCGGTCGACGGCGGCCTCGACGGCGTCGAGATCCACGGCCTGGCGCACGGATACCTGCTCGGCCAGTTCCTCTCCCCCGCGACCAACCACCGCACCGACGACTACGGCGGCTCCCTCGACAACCGGTTCCGCCTGGTCCGGCGCATCATTGAACGCGTGCGTGCGGCCGTACCGGCGACCATGGTGGTCGGCATCCGGATCAACGGGGACGACGGCGACGTCGAGAACGGGCTGCGGACCGCGGACTGGGCGGAGATAGCCCGGCGCATCGCGGCCACCGCGGCGGTGGACTACATCTCCGTCTCCCAGGGCACCTACCTCGACCGGATGCTCATCTACGGCGCGTCGCCCACACCCGTGGGTCATCAGATCACGGCGACCTCGTCGATCAGGTCCGCCGTCGGCGAACTGCCCGTCGTCGTCGTGGGCCGCATCACCACGCCGGACATGGCCGAAGGGGTGTTGCTGCGCGGCGACGCCGACTTCGTCGGCATGGCCAGGCAGCTCATCGCCGACGCCGAGTGGGTGAGGAAGGCGGCCGAGGGACGCGCGAACGACATCCGGCCCTGCGTCGGCGCGAACCACTGCATCGCGTCGATCGCTCGCGCCGCGCTCTCCTGCATCCACAATCCCGCCGTCGGCCGGGAGGCCCTCCTCGCCGCGGCACCAGCCACGCCCTCGACACCGGCCTCGACGGGGAGTGTCGCGGTCGTCGGCGCCGGGCCGGCGGGGCTGCGGGCCGCCCTGACCGCCGCCGAACTCGGCTGGGAGGTCACCGTTTTCGAGCGCGCCGACACGACCGGTGGTCAGGTGCGCTGGCTCAGCGCCGTCGAGCCCTACCGGGAGTGGCTCGGCATCACGGACTGGCTCACCGACCAGTTACTCAAGGCCGGTGTCACCATCAGGCTGGGCCACGCGGCGACCGTCGCGGACCTCGCCGGCCAGTTCGACGCCCACATCATCGCGACGGGGTCGTCACCACGCCGGGACGGGTGGACGGCATTGCGCCCGGCCCGCTGGGCCCCGGGCGCGCCCGCCGTGCCCGGGACCGACCAGTGGAACGTCTTCACCGTGCAGGACGTGCTCGGCGAGCAGGTGAACCTGCCGGCCTCGGTGCTCGTGGTCGACGACCTCGGGGATCGCCGGGCGCTCGCGGTCGCCGAGCATCTCGCCGGCGGTGCGCGGCGCCGCACCGTCGAGATCGCGACGCGGCTCACGCACGTCGGAGCGGGACTCACCGACAGTCACGATCTGCCGTCCGTCACAGGTCGCCTGCGCCGGCTCGGCGTGCGGCTGTCCGCAGGCGTCGAGCTCGTCGAGATCAAGGACGACCAGGTCACGCTCACGGACGTCCACAACGGCGAGCGGCAGCAGCGCGAGCCCGTCGACGCGGTGGTGCTGGTGACTGGACAGCGAGCGAACGACGCCTTGCTCCGGGAACTCGGCGCCGTCGAACGGCAGGTCGTGGGCGTGGGCGACTGTGTTGCCCCGCGCCGGGTGTTCGACGCGATCTGGGAGGGCGAACTCGCGGCTCGGCGGCTCGTGGGCACGTCCGCGGCCAGCGCGTCATGAGTCGGCGCCGTGGAAGATACCGCGCGGGCCGCAGGCGCTCGCCGCGCTGCGAGACACAGGGCACCGCCCGGTGTGTGTCCCTCCGATCCGTCCCTATCGACCAGGAGGACTCCGATGTCCGGCGATCCACTCGGCTACCGGGCCAAGTTCGGTGTCGTGACGCCGTCGGTCAACACGGTGGTACAGCCCGAATATGACGCGATGCGCCCCTATGGCGTGACGAACCACATCGCGCGCATCCACATCCCCGAGAAGCCGATCGACGGCGATGTGGGATTCCAGGAGCTCGTCGACGCCATCGACCGCGGCCTGGACGATGCCGTCCAACGGGTGCTCTGCGTCGAGCCGACGTGTGTCGTGATGGGCGTGTCCATCGAGGCGGTGTACCGGGGCGGTGTCGGCGCCGCGCGGGTCATCGAGCGGCGGCTCAACACCCGTTTCGGGGAGCTGACGCTCATCCATGCGGCGGACGCGCTGCCGGCCGCGCTGCGCGCTCTCGGTGTCGACGACGGGCCGGTCTCACTCGTGACGCCGTACATGCCGGACGCGGACGCACATCTGAAGGCCTTCGTCGAGGAGATCGGCTACGGATACCAGCAGGCGATCCACTTACGGGCGCCCACGCCCCTGCAGATCTCGCACACACCCGAGGCGGACGTCCGCGCGGCGCTCACCGAACTCGCCGCCGGGCGACCCCGCGCGATCATCCAGTTCGGCGCGAACCTGTCCATGGCGCGGCTGGCCGACGAGGCGGAACGATGGCTCGGGCTTCCGGTCATCGCCGTCAACACGGCGACGTACTGGCATGCACTGCGCCGCCATGGGATCCCCGACCGGCGTGAGGGATTCGGCTCCCTCCTGCTCCGGCACTGACGGTCCCCGCGACGCGACGCGGCGGGCAGACGAACCGACGACCAGACGAGAGGCACCGGCAGGCGTGCACGACGACAACCGCAACGACACCGAGCAGGGCCCGCCCGGCGTGACGCGCGACAGTGACGCCGTCCAGGTGCTGCACCGCCAGGCTCTGATCCTGGACTGCTTCTCCCGGGGACAGCCGCGGCTGCGGGCCTCCGACGTCCGGGCCGCGACCGGCCTTCCGACAACGACGGTGGCCCGGATCCTGCGCTCACTCGTCCAGGAGAACCTGCTCCAGCGGACCGGCGACTACTACTCGATCGGACTACGGGTGATGGCCTGGTCGGCCGCGGCAACCGCCGGTTCCGACCTGATCGACGCGGCCAGGCCCATCGTGAGAGACCTGCGTGACCGCACCGGCGAATCGTGCATCGTCTACGTCCGCCAGGGCGGTGCCCGAGTGGCCGTGCTCATGAGCCACTCAGAACAGTCGATCATCTACCAGGGCAAGGTGGGTCAGATCCAGCCGCTCAACGCGGGTGCCGCCGGCAAGATCTTCATGGCCCACGAGCCGGAGGCACTCGCGCTCGCGCTCGACGCCGGCCTGCCCGCGTTCACGCCGAACACCATCACCTCCGTCGACCGGCTCACCGACGACCTGGCACTCACCCGCCAACGCGGCTGGGCGTACTCGCCCGAGGAGCGCGAGCGAGGACTCAGCTCCATGGCGGCTCCGCTGACAGATGCACGCGACGCCCTCGTCGGGGCGTTGGCCATCGGCGCGCCCGCGTTCCGGCTCTCACCCGAGAGCGCCGCCCAGCATGCCCCGGCCCTCGTCGAGTGCGCCAAGGCGATCTCGCAACAGCTGCTCTGATGTCCACGTCTGACGTGTGCCGTGCCGACAGTCGAACCGTGCCGATGTCCGAACGAGACAAGTGATGTGGTGGGGTGACCACGACCATGACTGATGTGTCCGCGGCCACAAGTGATCCGCCCGGTCCCGAGGATCAGGGACGACGGGGCGACGGACCGCTCGCGGGCCTGCGGGTCCTGGAGCTTGGCCAGCTCATCGCGGGTCCCTTCTGCGGCCAGCTTCTCGGCGACTACGGCGCCGAGGTGATCAAAATCGAGGACCCGGCCGGCGGCGACCCGATGCGGCGGTGGGGCCACACCGACGGCACCGCAGCGCCGGTGCACTGGTCGGTGCTGGCCCGCAACAAGCGATCCTTCGGCTGCGACCTGCGCAGCGTCGAAGGCCAGGACCTGGTGCGCCGCCTCGCCGCGACCGCGGACATCGTCGTCGAGAACTTCCGCCCCGGCACGCTGGAACGCTGGGGCCTGGGCTACGACGAGCTCTCGGCAGCCAACCCCGGGCTCATCCTGGTCCGGGTGACCGGCTTCGGCCAGACCGGTCCCTACGCCGGCCGGGCGGGCTACGGCTCCATCGGCGAGGCGATGGGCGGGATACGCCACCTCATGGGCGAGCCGGACCGACCACCGAGCCGCTCCGGGCTGTCCATCGGCGACAGCCTCGCCGGCACGCTCGGCGCGCTCGGCGCCGTCGCCGCGGTGGTCGAGCGCGCCAGCAGCGGCCGCGGCCAGGTCGTCGACTGCGCCCTGTACGAAGCCGTCCTCGCGATGAGCGAGTCGCTGGTGGCCGACTACGCCGCGTTCGACCATGTTCGTGAACGCACCGGCTCGGTACTGCCAGGGGTCGCGCCCTCCAACGTGTACCCGACCTCGGACGGAGCGGACCTGCTCATCGCGGCGAACCAGGACACCGTGTTCCGGCGGCTGGCGGCGGCGATGGACCAGCCCGCGCTCGCCGACGACCCGGACTACGCCACGCACGCCGACCGAGGCCGCCGGCAGCAGGCCCTCGACGACATCATCACCGCCTGGACGAGCACACTCACCCGCCGGGAGGTCGAGGACCGCTGCCTGGCCCACGCGGTGCCGGTGGGCCTGATCTACCGGGCGCCGGAAATGCTCGACGACCCGCACTTCGCGGCGCGGCGGTCCATCGTCGACGTCGAGGTCGGCGAGGACGGCACGACCCTGCCGATGCAGGCGGTGGTGCCCCGCTTCGACCGCACGCCAGCGCGGATCCGCTGGGCCGGCCCGCCGCTCGGCGACGCCACCGACGAACTGCTCGCCGAGCTCGACGTCGACGCCGACACGGTCGCCGACCTCCGTCGCCGCGGGGTGATCCGATGAGCTCGCTCACGTTCCAGCCCGGTGTCAGGGTCGTGGAGGTGGGCCTGCGGGACGGCCTGCAGTCGGTCGAGCGGATCGTGCCGACGGAGGCGAAGGTCGAACTCGTGGAACGCATGATCGACGCCGGCGTCCGGGACATCGAAGTCGCCTCGTTCGCGCACCCACGAGTGCTGCCCCAGCTCGCCGACGCCGAGGCAGTCCTCGCGGCCGTGCCACGCCAGCCCGGGGTGCGGTACCGCGCGCTCGTCCCCAACCTGCGGGGCGCGCACCGCGCCGGGCAGTGCGAGCTCGACTACCTCGTCGCCCTGACCTGCTGCGACGAGGAGGTCAGCCGCCTCAACCAGGGCAGCGGCGTCGCGGAGGTGCTGGCCGACCTGCCAGCCATCGGCGAGATCGCCCGGGCCGCCGGCGCGGCCCTCATCGTCGGGATCGCGATGGCGTACTTCACGCCGTGCGTGGGTGCCACCGATCCGGCGATCCGCCTGGAGACAGTGCGGCGGGCCGTTGACGCAGGGGCGGTGGGCGTCTACTTCGGCGACACCGTCGGCATGGCCAACCCGGTGCAGATCGTCGACTCCCTGGAAGCCACCCGTGCCGCCTTCCCGACGCTTGAGATCGGCCTGCACCTGCACGCGCGGAACGGCTTCGCGCTCGCGAACGTGCTCGCCGCGCTGGGCGTCGGCGTCGACTGGCTCGAGTCGGCGTTCTGCGGGATCGGCGGCGACCTGTGGTTTCCCGGTGAGCCCGACGTCCTCGGGAACCTCCCGACCGAGGATCTCCTCGCCTTCACCGGCGCTCTCGGCGTCACCACCGGCATAGACGAGGAGGCCTACGCCCGGGTGTCGGAACTGGCCCGGCTGACGACCGGCCGGGAAGCCCTCGACCACCGCAGCCGCGGCGGCTCCGCCCGCGAGATGACCCACGCCCGATGGAGCGACATCCTCCGCACCTTCAAGGGCGTGACCACGACCCGGCCGAGGGCGTGACCACGACCCGACAGAACTGAACGCCGTCCTGGACCCTTCCCCGCACTCCGGTTGGAGATCATCCTCATGACCGTCATCTCGGCACCGACACTGTTACCGCCGGGCCGTCCGGCCGACGCCGACGACGTCCGCTCGCTCGTCGACGCCGTCGCAGCGGCGGGCTTCAGCGGAGTCCAGATGACGAGCTCCCACTTCGACGGCGCCGTCACCGCCGGAATGGCCCCGCAGGAGTTCTTCGACCGCCATCGTGATCGCGGGCTGTCGATCGCCACCGTGGAGGTGGCGATCGAGTGGGCTACCGCCGACCGGCCCGCGATCGCGGCGGAAGCCGCGCCGCTCGTGGACCTCGCCCGGCGCGCCGGGGCAGCGCACATCATCGCGATCACGACCGCGCGTCCCGGGACGGCAGGCTTCGACGAGGTCGCCGCGCGACTGGCCTGCCTGTGCGACATCGCGGCGGACCAGGGCCTGCGGATCAGCTTCGAGTTCCTGCCGTGGACGGTGGTGCCGACCCTTGCCGAGGCGGCACGGCTACTGGAGGCGGTGAACCGCGACAACCTCGGTCTCGTCCTCGATCTCTGGCATTGGTTCCGCCAGCCCGGCGGCCCGAGGGAGGACGTACTGCGGGCCATATCCCCAGCACGGATAGACGTGGTCCAGCTCTGCGACGCGCCCGCCGCGCCGGCCGAGGACCCCGTCGTGGAGACGACCACCGCGCGGCTGTTACCCGGCGTCGGCGACATCGACATCGACGCGGTTCTGGACGTTCTCACCGCGACGGGAGCCGCGCCGATCATCGCGACCGAGGTGTATTCAGCCTCACTCACGGCACTCGGACCGGCGGAAATGGCCCGCCAGGCGTTCACAGCCACGTCGGCCGCGCTACGCGGGCGGTTCTCGCCGAGCGGATGAGGTGGCCGGCGGCCTCGGGCCGGGGCCGCCCGTGCGCCCTACCCCCGATCCAGTGATGCCGCGGCGATGTGGCGCAGGGCGATCTCCGGGTCGTCCTGCGCGATCTGCCGAATCCGTTCCGTCAGAACCGGCGAGGAGAAGACTGCCGCCGCGCGGACGGACTGCTTGCGGACACCGACGTCCTCGTCACGGAGAAGTCGCTGGGCGAGCGCGTCGGCGTCGGCCTCGTCGAGGTTGCGCAGCCCAGTGGCGGCAGCGACGCGGACCCTCGGATGAGGTGACGCGGCCGCCGCGCCCAGCACCGGGAGACGTTCTTCGCCGGGAATGAGGCTGGCCAGGTAGGCGGCCTTCGACGCCAGCATGGTGTCGTTCCCCCGGACCAGCTCCGCGAGCAACGGCAGCGCTTCGGCTCCCAGCCGCGCGGCGGAGGTGTAGTCGACCTCCTCCGGGTCCAGGCGGGCTCGGACGTCGTTCATGGTTACGGCCATCGTCGTCTCCTGCTCAGATCGCGTGGGTGAGCCGGCTGGCCCGCATGCTGTTGACCTCGGTGGCGACCAGGTCCGGCGGCGGGTTCGTGATGTTCGCGGTGCCGTTGCCGGTCATGAGGCGGTTGTTGTCATCGACGTGCCGCAGGGTGAGGACATGCCCCACCTCATGGGCGAGCGTCCACTCCGTGGCGCCCTGGGCGACGACGGCCCCCGGCCGCCCCGCCGGATGCGACGCGCAGCCGTTGTAGGGCGGCACCGTGCTGCGGACGAAGTACACGACGACATCCAGCGGACCGGCGTTGTTGCGGTTGTTGAACAACTGGTTCTGCTCGGTGGTGGTCACACCGAGCTGACAGGTTCCGACGTCGAGGTCGTTGAGGGCGGGCAGGCTGAGGGTCTCCGTACTCACCCGGTGCACCCGGATGCCGACGGCCTCGTAGGCCCGCGCCATGGCGACGATCATGTTCTCGATGCTGACGTCCGGTGTGGTGAGGATCTTGATGTGCAGCCGGACGAGCTGGTCCCCGACGCCGATCTGGTTGTCGGCCGTGTTGAGGAGCCAGCCGCCGAAACGGGTGCCGTTCGGAGCCAGCATCAGACTGTTCAGTGACGGGCCGTTGAGTTCGAGGACGCCGATGCCCCACGGGCTGGTCACGATGATCTCGTCGCTGCCGTCGCCGTCCACGTCGACGACCATGTCGACGTAGTTGTCGGCGGTGTTGAGGAGCCAGCCCCCGAAACGGGTCCCGTTCGGAGCCAGCATCAGACTGTTCAGCGTCGAGCCGTTGAGTTCGAGGACACCGAGGCCCCACGGGCTGGTGATGACGATCTCGGCTCGTTTGTCGCCGTCCAGGTCGCCGACCGGGCCGAGGCGGTTGTCGGCGGTGTTCAGCAGCCACCCACCGAGCCGGGTGCCGTTGGAGACCATGACGGGGGAGGTCAGTGTGCCACCGGAGAGCCGGAGAATCCCGAGTCCCCACGGGCTGGTGACGAGGATTTCGTCGCGGCCGTCGCCGTCGAAGTCGGCCGGGGTGGCGAAATGGTTGTCGGCGGTGTTGAGGAGCCAGCCCCCGAAACGGGTCCCGTTCGGCGCCATCATCGGCACCGTGAGGGTGGAGCCCGACAGCTTGAGGATCCCGATGCCCCACGGGCTGGTGACCAGGATTTCGTCACGCCCGTCACCGTCGAAGTCGCCGACCGGGCCGAAACGGTTGTCGGCGGTGTTCAGCAGCCACCCACCGAAACGAGTCCCGTTCGGCGCCATCATCGGCACGGTGAAGGTGGAGCCCTACAGCTTGAGGATCCCGATGCCCCACGGGCTGGTGACCAGGATTTCGTCACGCCCGTCACCGTCGAAGTCGCCGACCGGGCCGAAACGGTTGTCCGCGGTGTTCAGCAGCCACCCACCGAAACGAGTCCCGTTCGGGGCCAGCATCGGGCAGCCGAAGGTGCTCCCCGCCTGTTCCAGCACGCCGACGCCCCAGGGGCTGCTGACGAGGATCTCGTCGCGACCGTCGCCGTCGAGGTCACCGAGGGCGTCGAAGCGGTTGTCGGCGGTGTTGAGCAGCCAGCCGCCGAAGCGGGTGCCGTTCGGCTGCATGGCCGGCGCAGTCAGCGTGCCGCCGGAGTACTCGAGGATCCCCAGGCCCCAGGGGCTCACCACCGGGATCTCGGCGCGGCCGTCGCCATCGAAGTCGGCGCGTTTCGCGGTCATCACATCTCCTCCCGACGATGCCCGGCATCGTCGTGAACGGCGATTTTGTCGGCGGGGCGCTCCTGCCGGGGTGCGTCATCACCGCCGCGGCGAGGCTATCGGGATTCACCCTGCAAAATATCCGCGGGTCGCCTGGGTGACACGGAAAGCCGCAGGATTCGTTCGAAATGCACCAGTCAACACCGGGGGTGCCTGCCGCCAGCAGGACACATCAATACCCAGAAAGCGCGAATCGGTACACAGCGGATCACGCCGCCGGGTGCACGGAGTCCTTATCTCTCGCAACGGGCACTGGCAGCAGTGCCAGCTGCCGGCTGCGCGGGTCAACAGGGCTGGGGCGCGCGGGCGGAATGGGAGCTGAAAGCGCCGGTCACACAGTGCCGCCGCCGGCGTGGGTTGCCCCACCGGGTGGAACCATCCACCGAAGTGCTCGAACGACCGGATTCGGCGCCGGGTCCCAGGGCTCCCTGTCGGTGGGATCCCAGGCATAGCACGGGACCCGGTCCCGGATCAGCCCGGTGAGTTCGGGAATCGACAGCTCCGCGGCCGACCAGGAGTAGAGCGCGTCCAGACGCGGCACGATCATCCCGACGTCGAGCAGCCGACCGAGGCCGTGCTCGTCGTCGATATACCCCTGCAGATCGCCCTCAAGGGGATACCGGTCGGGCAGCACCCGGGACAGCGACAGGAAGATTCCGGTCATTCTCACCCGCGGGTCACCGAGCAGGGGCGCGACCGGCCCCAACCAGCCCATCGCGAGGCGCGGAGCGGCCACCAGCGCGTGCGCGTACAGTACGCGGACCAGCACCAGGTTCAGGAAGAACCGCTCCACATAGCTTTCGGCGTCGGCCAGTGCCCGGTGCTCGAGATAGGCGGCCACGACGCTCGCGTTGTGCGCGCGGTACCACGCCTGTACCGAAGGCCGGCGGGCGAACGCCACCGACGACGCGGCGCTCGGCGAGGACATCGGACCACCCATTCCAACCACGTGGCCACGCGCCTCGGCGGTGTCACGCAGAAGCCGCTCGTTGACGGCCCGCCACCAAGCACTTCCCGGCGCCTCACCGTCCACCGGGGCGAGCAGGCCGCGGCGTAGCTGCCAGCGCATGAATGCCAATGCCGCCCGCCGATACGGCAGCCGCAGCTCGGGCCACCCCGGTGGCGCTGCGTAGAGAGAGCCCAGCAACGCCAACCGCCCCGCCGGATCGTCGCGCACCGCGTCCACCCGGCCAGCTGCGTACTCGGCGGCAGTAGCCACCCGCGAACCCTACGCCCCGGAACCGCTTCGGCGGTGGTCGTGGCATCCGCGGACCGGCGCCGCCGTCGTCCTTGGCGCGGTTCTACATATCTGCGTCGAGCAGGGCACTCACCCGGGCCACCCGGTCGGCGTGCTGCGAATCCTCGCGTCCGTTGATCCGGAGCAGGCGCGCGACGTTCGGGTCGGGTTCGGTGCCGGCCCACCGCTGGTAGTCGGCGTCACCGGCCCGCTCGCCGCGTGCGATGGCGGCCAGCAATGCCGCGTCCACCGGGGGTGGCGGCCCGAGGGGATAGCCGCCCTCCAGGTCCGCGGAAGGCTCGTACGGGCACCCGAGCTTGATGGTGAGGGCCTGTTGCATCCGGCTGGCATGGCCCCACTCCCCGCGGCCGTTGCGGCGAAGAAGTTCGGCGGCCTCTTCGTTTCGGAGGCTGTCCGCGAGCTGAAAGTAGAAGAACCCGGATGTGCGTTCCAGCTTGTAGACGACCTCGAGCTCGGGAACATCCAGGTGGTCGAGTCGCGAGAGATCCCGGGCGGCCGCCCGGAAATCCTGCTCATCCATTCTGCCGCCTCCTCGACAACCCGCAGCATGGGCCCTTCCAAGGATAACCAGAGCGACCGGAAGAGTCACAGATCTGAGGTCATCGCCGAGCAGGCGCCGCGGATCGGCCTGGTGCGCCGTCTTCCCGGTCGAGGCACTCGGCGTGGCGAAGCTCGCCGTCGACATGTACGCCGGCGTCTGCGACCGCACCACCCAGCGGGACCTCGACCGCCCGCTGGTCACCAACCTGCTGAACGGTCAGGGCTGTTCCGGGGGCCCGGCGTCGACCTGCCTTCCGGAGGCTGCCAGGAAACGGGTGACGACCGGCGCCAGATGTTCGGCGTGCGGCCTGCCGAGGCACCCGAGCTCCATCGCGGTGCCCACCAGGGTCATGCGCCGAAACATGCTGGTGGCGGCAATCTTTCGGACCGCGTACGGATGGCCGGGCGAGGGCGTCGACCGAAGGAATCTCGCCCGCGCCTCGCGGTTGCTGCTCCGGTCGGCGAGGCCCTGTATCTTCGGACCGGAGATGAGGCGGTCGGGCAGCCGGTCGCCGCGTGGGAAGAGGCGCTGTGCTCCGCCCGCGGAACCGACCGCGCTCTCCATCGGACCAGGGATTCCTGATGCGTCTGCCATACCGGTTCCGAGGCGACCTGACAGTTGTCGGTTATTCGTTGTTCTTCTTGGCCGGTCTCGCCCCGCTGCTGCTTGTGAACCGCTGGCTGCTCGACAATGCCATGTCCGATCTCTCGTTACGGAACAATGGCGTGCACACGACTGCCGTGGCACTCTCCACACGTTACGAGTGGAGGAGCGATGAAACCACCAGCTGGAAAGAACACACCACCAGGGTGAGCTATACCGTCGGCGGCGAGAAGTATGTCGGGGAGGTCTCCGGCTCCTACCCGGCAGGCGGGCAGGTAGACGTTGTCTACGACCGCGGCGATCCCACCAGTCTCGCCCACAGCCCCTCCGAACCCGGCATCGCGAGGGTCGTCATGGGCTTCACCTTCCTGGCCCTCGGGATCGGCCTGCTGGGGGCATTCATATTGTTTTTTGTCGGGTGGTGGCCCTTCAGGGCGTGACGGGTGGTGAGTTCGCCGGTAGCCCGGCGGGCAGCCCATCCCCGTGATCCGAACCTGTGGACGTCCTGGGCACACTCGGCCAGGCCGCGGCCCTCGCGACCTGCCTGTCACACGGCGACGGGGAGCGGGGAGGTTCCTGTAACCCCGAACGGTTCTGATGCGCAGGCGCACGCGATATCGGAGCGGGCGAGCACGGAACGGCCTGACAGGTTCGGGTTCCGTGGGCGGTTCGCCGCGATGGCGTCGACCCGGCGGTACCCGCCGGAGGAGCCGGTCGACTTCGCGCCTGATGACCCGCCGGCGAGCACGGGGCGCGGGATCCGGGGTCGGCCGCGGCGTCCCCCTACCACCCAGACCATCCGATCGTGACCGAAAGTAGTTGCCCGAACTGGTTGCGTCCACCCTCCCGACACACCTACTGTCTGCGACACGGAAATGGTTTCCGTTTTCATTACAGGTAGGAGGCAGTCGTGAGTGAGTTCCGAGTCGAACCCGTCGCGGCGGCGGCCCCGGTGGCGGCGCCGCAGGGTCCGGGCACCAACGCGCTGGTCCACAGCCCGTTCGTGATCGAGCCGGTCGCGGTGGCCGCCCCGGTGGCGGCGCCGCAGGGTCCGGGCACCAACGCGCTGGTCCACAGCCCGTTCGTGATCGCTCGCTGAGTCGGCGGGGGCCGGGTCGCACCCAAGCGGCCCGGCCCCCGTGCGGTCGCCGCCACAGCACGGTCGCCGCCACAGCACGGTCGCCGCCACGGCACGGTTGCCGCCACAGCAAAAAGGAGGGTTGTCGGTGAGGCTGGCTGAGGGGCATCACCTGTACGAGTTCCCGGACGGCAGCTGGCGTGTCCTGGGGCCAGGGGATGCGTTTCTGCGGGTGACGGGCCCGTCGGAGGCGGTCGCGCGGCTTCGGGAGCGTCTGTGTGGCCCCCCGCCGAGGAAGGCGGAGCCGGCGCGACTGGTCACGGACGGCGACGAGCGGTCCGACGCGGTCGTCGGCCAGCTGGCCGACGCGCTCCGAGAACGGGGCGTCATAGTCGACGCGGATTCGTCAGCCAGGGCCCGGCCGGGGCCGTCGGTGCTGCATGTGGCAGGGGATGGCCCGGTCGCGCGGCTCGTCGCGGATCTCGCGGCAGGGTGGGCGACGCGGGTGCGGCGCGGGCCGGTCGACGAGACCGTCGTGCGCGGCGCGGACGTGCTGGTGGACTGCGCGGGCTGGTTGCCGGACACGGACTGGCGGCGAGTGGAGCGATGGTGCGGGCAGCACGCGACAGCGTGGACACGTGCGCACATGGAAGGGCTGTCGCTGTTCGCTGGTCCGCTGACGGTGCCTGGCCGCAGCGCCGGCTACGAGGACGTGCGGGGTCGTCGGCTCGCAGCTGCCGGCGCGCCGGAGGAGCTGCTGGCGCACTGGTCCTGGCTGGGCGCATCGACGTCCGAACCTCCGCCTGTGCCATGGCCGGGGCGCGGTGTCGTGGCGGTCGCGGCCGGGCTGCTGCTCGGCGAGGTGGAGCGCTGGTGGGCAACCGACCAGCTGCCGGAGATCGACGTCCAGGTCGAGGTCGGTCCCGACGGTGAGATGCGCCGTCATCCGGTCCTCCCGTTGCCGGTCGTGGCGTCACCCGCCGCGCCGCGGCGTGGTGCGCGACCCGCCGGGCCGGTGCGCACATGAGCGCGGCGCCGGGTGAGATGTGGACGAACCTGCGGGTCGCCGGCGCGGACGGAACGCCGCTCGCGGTCGACGTCCACCTGCCGCCACGGGTGGACTGGCCCGTCCCGGTGGTCGTGACGCGCACCCCCTACGGGCGCAGCGCCCATCTCGCCGAGGGCCAGGGCTGGGCAGCGCGGGGCTTCGGCTACGTCGTGCAGGACGTGCGGGGCCGGTACGACTCGGACGGGCAGTGGCGGCCATACCGCGACGAGCGCGCCGACGGTGCCACGCTGGCCGACTGGATCATCGACCAGCGGTGGTGCGATAGCCAGCTCGTGGCCTACGGAGGCTCCTACTCCGGGTTCACCGCCTGGGCCCTGGCGGTGGAGCGCCCCGACGCGGTACGGGCGGTGGTGAGCCTCGGCCCGTCGATGGGCCTGCACCGGACCAAGTTCGAGCCGAGCGGCATCCTGCGCCTCGCCGAGCACGCCTACTGGTGGCTGGAACGAGCGGACGGACGGACCAGCCGGGACGGGCTGGTCCGCCTGGTGCACGCCCGCCAGCCCGACGTGCTCGACCACCTTCCCGTCTGCGAGCTCCCCGCACGGATGGGCGCGTCCCTGCCGCACTGGGCCGACCTTCTGCACGACGGTCCCGAACCTGGTCCGGAGGTGCTGACCGACGGGGAGCTGGCCGGGGTGAGGGCGGCGGCGTTCCATGTCGGCGGCTGGTACGACCTGCTGGTCACCGAGACCCTCACCCATTGGGACCTCGTCGGCTCCGCGGTCACCCCTCGGCCGCCGAGGCGAATGCTCGTCGGGGCGTGGGGCCACGATCTCGCATTCGCCCCGACCAGCCGGGTCGGCGACCGCGACCACGGACCGGCGTCGCGCTACGACTTCGGGACACGCTGCATCGACTGGCTGCGGGCCGTGCTGCGGCCCGCACCCGCCTCCTCGGCCCTCCCCGCGGTGTCACCCACGGCATCCGCACCGCACGCGCCGACGCCGCCGGCCTCGCAGGCGCTGTCGGGAGCGGAGGTCTTCGTCCGCGGCGCCGATCAGTGGGTCGCATGCGCCCAGTGGCCGCCGGCCCCGGCGACCGACGCGGTCTGGTACGCCGGGGCCGACGAAACGCTGTCCGTCGAGGACTCCGGACCGGCCGGCGGGCGGAGTTTCCGCTACGACCCGGCGGAGCCCTTTCCCTCCACGGTCCCCGGCGCGGACCGCCGGCCCCTGCTCGGCCGGAAGGACGCCGTCCGGTTCATCTCCGACCCGTTGCCCGCCCCCGTCACGCTCCTCGGCAGTGGACGGGTGGAGCTGTCGGCCGCGGCGGACGGCCCGGCGGCTGACTGGATCGTGCGGGTGCTCGGCTGGCAGGTCGACGGCGCGCTGTTCGAGATCGCCTTCGGCAGCGCCGTCCGGACAGCACCGGCCGGCACCAGCGGGGCCTTCGCCGTCACGCTGGCAGGTGCGGTGGAGCAACTGCCGACGGGGGCTCGACTGGTCCTGGAGATCACCGGCAGTGATCATCCGAATCTGGCCCGGAACCTGGGCACCGGGCAGGACCGCTACACCACCGCCGCGACACGGCCGTACACGCAGACCGTGCTGTTCGAGCCCGCTCGCGCAGGAATCCGCCTCGTGCTCTCCGTGATGGGCCTCGGCGTCGCTGCGGAGATCGAGCGGGACGGGAAGGCCGACCGGGACAGTACGGCCGGGCGGGACAGGACAGCCGGGCGGGACAGGACAGCCGGGCCGGCCGAGCGTGCCTTCGGTTCGGGGGATGACCAGTTGCTCGCGGTAACGGGTGCGGGCGAAGGGTCACATCCATGAACGGCGAACCGCTCGTGGATGACCGGCTGGGGCTGTTGACGGGAGTGGTCGACCAGCCACCCCCTCCTGGCATGCCGTCGGGCTGGCTGGGACGCAGCGCACGGGTTGCGCGCGCCGACCGGTTCGCCTGGTGGCGCGCGGACGGGTTCGGCTTCGGGGCGACTCTCGGCGATCCACGGCGGGCGCGGGCGGCGGCGATCGGTGAGGCGGTGGAGCGCTACTGCGGCAACGCGGTGCCCACCGACCTGCCGGCAGCGAGCTGGGACGCGCTGACCGCGCGGGGTGTTCAGGCGGTCGACCCGAACGACCTGGCGTTGTACTCGGACCGGCAGTACTCGACACATGGATTCCCGTTCGTCCCGTTCACCCGGGAGCTGGAGGTCGCCTGGGTGCCCGGTACCGACCTGGCCGCCGGTGGGCCGGTCCTCGTCCCGGCGTCGTTGGTCTATCTGGACTATTTCCACGGCCCGCACCGCGGCGAGCCGCCGACGCACGCGCTGATGTACTCCGGGATCGCCGCGGGGACGAGCCGGGGCGCGGCGGAGACGGCCGCGTTGGAGGAGCTGTTCGAGCGGGACGCGACGACGATCTGGTGGGCGTCCGGAGCCCCGGCCCGCACGGTCCTCGACGACGGCCGGGTGACCGGCCAGCTGGGCCGCCCCGACCCGAACCATCCGCTGACCGTGCGGCTGTTGGCGGTGCCCTCCGAGTTCGGCGTTCCGGTCCTTGCCGCGTTCCTCGCCGACGAGGCGGCGGGCGTCGTCGCGTTCGGCAGCGCCTGCCGCGCGGACCCGTCGACCGCAGCGGTCAAGGCGTTGGTCGAGGCACTGCAGCTGCTGGCCCTGACCCGTCAGCTCGCCACCCCCGACAGCGACGTGTGGCGCGCGGTCGCCGCCGGTGACATCGAGGACCACGTCTTCCTGCCGTTTCGCGTCGACCGCCGCTATGGCGCCTCGGTGAGTGAGGACTATCGGGAGCTGGTGGATCTGCCGGCCGTGGCCCAGCTCTATCTCGATCCCGACGTCCAACGCCGCGCCCTGGGCCGGCTGTGTCCGGACGAGGCCGTCCGTCTCGACGACCTGCCCCGAGCTGACGGCTCATCCCTCGACGGCACGCGCGCCGCCTACCTGGAGCGCCTGCACGGGCGTGGGCTACGGGCGGTGTCGGTCGATCTGACCACCCCCGACGTGGCCCGCACCGGGCTGCACGTGGTCCGCGTCGTGGTGCCCGGGCTGGTCGGGAACGGTCCACCGGCCTACCCGCTGCGCGGCGGCCGGCGACTCTACGACGTTCCGGCCGCGCTGGGCTGGAGCAGCCGTCGGCTGACCGAGGACGACCTCGTCCGCCACCCCCTGCCGCTCGCCTGAACGCGCGGTTCCTTCTCGGTGACGAAGGAGGCTGACCTCTCATGAATCTCACGACAACCGACCTGATCCCCGAGCCGCCCGCCGCGGACCTGCCGTACCCGTCGCTGTACGACGAGCGGACGGGGGTCGTGCGTCGGCTGGCACCCCGCCGGATCCCACCCTGGTTCCCGCCGTCGTTCAGCCTGACCCACGCCTGGCTGTGCGACACGACCTGGTTCGGGCCGTGGCCGGCGGACGCCACCGGGGCCGGCTACGCCTTCGCGGATCCACGGCGCGCCCTCGCCGCGGCGTTGGGCGAGGCCGCTGAACGGTACTGCGGCAACCTCGTCCCGGCGGGGCTGACCACCGCCAGTTACCGGGATCTCGCCGACGCCGGCGTCGAGGCGATCGACCCGGACCAGCTCGCTCTGTACTCACCTGCTCAGTACGCGACGCCGGGATTCCCCCTGGTCCCGATGAGCCGGGACCTCGAACAGCAGTGGGCGGCCGGCCGGGACCTGCGCACCGGCATCGCCGTCCTCGTGCCGGCGTCGCTCGTCTGGGTGTCCTGGAACGCTCCCGCCGCCGCCCATCCGGTGCCCCGGACGAACCCGATCATCCAGGCCGGTCTCGCCGCCGGCCCGGACCGCGCGAGCGCCGAGGGGGGCGCGCTGCTGGAAGTCGTCGAACGTGACGCGATGACCATGTCCTGGTTCGGCGGGCGGGGCCTTCGCGAAGCGGTGCCGCCGGGCTGGCTGCGGGACTTCTGCCGCGGGCCGCAGGGCGCGCTGGACGTCCGGTTCCTCGCCTTCGACGACGAGTTCGGCGTGCCGGTCGTCGGGGCGCTGGTCACCGACGACCGGACCGGCTACCTGACGTTGGGCATGGGGGTGCATCCGGACCCGGTGGACGCGGCGCTGAAAGCGTGCGGGGAGGCGCTGCAGCTGCAGTTGTTCGTCGCCGACTACGACGACCCCGACGGGCCCTACGCCCAGGTCGCGGCCAGCCCGACCAGCCCGCTGCGGCCCTGGCGGTCTGATCGGGCCTACCTCCGCTCCTACCGCGACGACCTGTCCGACGTCGTGGACTACGGCTGCCACCTCCAGCTCTACCTCGACCCGGCCGCGCGGGAGCGGTTCCGCCGGACCGTTGCGGACACCATCGTCGGATCCGTCGAGCTGACGGATCTCGGCTCCGCTCCGGCGCACGCACCCGGACCGGCAGCGGCCGACCTGGTCGACCGGCTCGCCGGAGCCGGTCACCGGGCGGTCGCGGTCGACGTGACCACGCCGGACGTACGCCGCGCCGGTCTGCACGTCACGCGGGTCGTCGTCCCCGGCCTGTACAGCAACACCGCGGTCGGACTGCCGTTCCTCGGCGGACACCGACTGCCCGCGGCGCGCACCGCACCGCGCACCGCGGTCCTGCCGTCGATACCGCTGCCGCACTGACCGACGCCGGCTCACGGGACCGCCTCGTGGGCCGACGTGAAAGCAGCCCATGGGCCCTTCGCCGGTCGGGCGCTCCGCGCCGCACCGTTCCTCCTGGGGGAGATCCTGTCCACCGCATCCTCGACCGCACCACCGGTCACCCGACCGCCGCGAGCGTCCCGCCAGCCGCGACGGCGCACACCCCTGCCGCGCCTGCCGGCGTCCCGGTCACCGACCACCGGCCAGGGCCGGTTCCTGGTCCTTCTCGTGACACTCGTCGCCGCGACACCCGTCGTCCTCGCGCTCGCCGTGAGCCTCGGCGCGGTCCGCCTCCCCGTGGGTGAGGTGTGGTCGAGCGTGCTCGCACACACCGCGGCCGGCCTGGGTGGCAGCGAGCCGCGGACCGGGGTCAACGACCAGATCATCTGGCAGGTCCGGGTCCCCCGGGTCCTGCTGGGGTTCGTCGTCGGCGCGGGTCTCGCGGTTGCCGGCGCGACCTTGCAGGCCGTCGTCCGCAACCCGCTCGCCGACCCCTACGTGCTGGGGGTCTCCTCCGGCGCGGGGCTGGCCGCCGTCGCCGCACTGACCCTCGGCGGCGCAGGCTGGCCGGCCCGGCTGGGTGTGTCGGGGGCAGCGTTCGCCGGCGGCCTGCTCACCCTCGGCGCGGTGCTGGTGCTCGGCCGGAACGGGGGCCGCGTCGACCCGGGCCGGCTGCTGCTGGCCGGCGTGGCGCTCGGCTACCTGTTGCAGGCGGCGACGAGCTACCTGCAACTGCGTGTCAGCAGCAACCAGCTGGCGCATCTGTTGTTCTGGCTGCTGGGGACGGTGTCGGGAGCGGACTGGCAGAAGCTCGGCCTGCCGGCCGCGGTCGTCGGTGTGTGCACCGGCTGGCTGGTTCTGCGCGGGCGGGCGCTCAACGCCCTGCTGCTCGGCGACGACCTCGCCGCGTCCGCGGGTGTCGCCGTCAGCAGGCTGCGCACCGAACTGCTCGTCGTCACCGCCCTGCTGACCGGCGCCGTCATCGCGGTCGCGGGAGGGGTGCAGTTCGTGGGCCTCGTCGCTCCGCACTGCGTACGGCTGATCGTCGGCGCCGACCACCGGCGGCTGTTGCCCCTGTCCGCCCTGCTCGGGGGGAACTTCCTGGTCCTTGCCGACCTCGCCGCCCGGACGGTCAGCATGCCGCTGGAACTGCCCCTCACCGTCGTGACCGCCGTCGTCGGGGTTCCGTTCTTCCTGGTACTTCTGCGCCGCGGCACCCCGGCGGGTACGCCGTGACCGGGCTGCGCCTCGACGCCGTCGAGGTTCACCTGGCCGGCGCGCCGATTGTGCGGGACCTGACGGTGGACTGCCCTGCGGGCACGTTCGTCGGCCTGCTCGGACCGAACGGAAGTGGCAAGTCCACCGCCCTGCGGACCGTCTACCACGCCCTGCGGCCCCGAGCCGGGGCCGTGCTCCTCGACGGTGTCGACCTGCACCGTGATCTCGGCCCGCGGGCCACCGCACGGCAGGTGGCCGCGCTCACCCAGGACAACGCCGGGGAGGTCCACCTGCGGGTCCGCGACATTGTCGCCACCGGCCGCCTCCCGCACCAGAGCAGTTTCAGCCCGGCGTCCCAGAACGACCGGACGGTCGTCACCGACGCGCTGAGCGCCGTCGGCATGACCGGGCAGGCGGACCGGCCCTTCGCCGGCCTGTCCGGTGGTGAGAAACAGCGCGTCCTGCTCGCCCGCGCGCTCGCCCAGCAGCCGCGGGTGCTCGTTCTCGACGAGCCCACGAACCACCTTGACATCGGCGCGCGGCTCGACCTGCTCGACCTGGTCCGTTCCCTCGGCATCACCGTCCTGGCCGCGTTGCACGACCTCGACCTCGCTGCCGCCTACTGCGACATCGTCCACGTCCTCGCCGACGGAGAACTCCTCGCGGCCGGTCCCCCCGCCGACGTCCTCACCCCCGAACTGCTCCGTCAGGTGTTCAAGGTCGCCGCCCACCGAACCATCCATCCCATCACCGGCCGCCCCCACTTCGCCTTCGCCGCCCTCACCGCGCCCCCTGCACCCCGGCCGGCCGAGCCGGCCGACCACCCGTCGCCCGGCCCTGCCCCCGCCAGCGACACACCGCTGTCATCACCCCCGCGCCTCGAAGGAACCCCGTGAACGACCGCGCCTCTCGCCCGCACCGGCTGCGCCGCACCGCCCCTGCACTCGCCCTGGCGTTCCTGATGTCCGGCGCCCCGTTCGCCGCCTGTGGCGACTCCCCGGCCCCCGCAGCGGCCCCCTCCTCCGGCAGCCGGCAGGAAGGCTTCCCCGTCACCGTCACCAACTGCGGACGCACCCTGCACTTCGACCAGGCGCCGAGCCGGATCGTCTCGGGCTGGCCCACCAGCACCGACCTGCTCGCCGCACTCGGCCTCACCGACCGGGTCGTCGGCCAGTACAACACCGGCAACGGCACCGCCGGATCCACCTACGCCGAGGCCGTCGCCGACATCCCTGTGCTCAGCGACGCCGCCCCGAGCCGCGAGCGGCTCCTCGCCGCCCGCCCCGACCTGATCTGGGCCGACGGCTCCTACCTGTTCGACGGCCAGCAGCTACCGACCATCGACGAGCTCGCCGCCCAGGGCACCCAGGTGATGATCCTCAGCGGTTTCTGCACCGACGACGCCACCCGCGCCCGGGTCGCCGACGTCAGGACCGACCTGGCCGCCCTCGGCCAGATCTTCGGCGTCGAGACCAGGGCACAGGAACTCACCGGCCAGATCGACACCCGCCTCGCCGCGGTGGCGGCGAAGGTGAACGCCACGCGACCCGTCCCCATCGCGATGATCAGTAGCTTCGGTGGGGCGATCTACACCTACGAAGGCGTCTACAGCGACATCGCCACCCGCGCCGGCGCCATCAACATCTACGCCGGGACCCTGCCCGCCGGGCAGTACTACGGCGAGCTGTCGAAGGAGAGCCTCCTCCAGAAGAACCCGGGCACCCTCGTCTATCTGCTCAGCGGCGCTGAGACCGAGACGGCGGCCCGTACGACGCTCACCGAGACCCTGTCCGCGGTGACCGCGGTCCGCACCGGCAGGGTCGTCTTCCTGCCGCAGTGGAACTCGACCAACCTCGCCGGCGTCGACGGCGTCGAAACCCTCGCCGCCGCCCTGCATCCATGACCATCACGCCTCCGGCCGACGCGGCCCCGCCGGACCACACCCCCACCGGCCAGGCAGCAGGGGGCTACCGGCTGTTCCTGACCGCCCGCGCGATCTCCTGGACCGGCTCCGCGATCAGCCTTGTCGCCCTGCCACTGCTGATCTACCAACGCAGCGGCAGCCCAGCGCTCACCGGGCTGCTCACCGCCCTCGAAGCGACCCCCTACCTCCTGCTCGGCCTGCCCGCCGGGGCCTGGGCCGACCGCCTCGACCCACGCCGCGTCCTCGGCCTGTCCGCGCTGGCCAGCTGCCTGCTGCTGGCCAGCATCCCGCTCGCCGACGCCGCCGGCCTGCTGACCACCAGTCACCTGCTGGTCGCGGCCGCCGGGAGCGCGACCGCGCTGACCTTCTCCGACGCTGCCGGGTTCCGCGCCCTGGCAGCCCTCGTTCCGCCCGGCCTCATGGGACAGGCCACCGGACGCCTCAGCGCCGTCAGCACCGTCATCGCCCTGCTCGGCCCCGCAACCGGTGGCCTGCTCGCGACCGCCCTCGGAGCAAGCACCGCAATAGCCGTCGACGCAGCCAGCTTCGCCGTGTCCGCCGTGCTCATGGCCCGCCTACCGCTACCGCTGACGCCGACGCCTGGCGTGCCGCCGGCGGGACGGTCGCTACCCGCGGAGATCGGCGAAGGACTGCGCTGGGTGTGGAACCACCGACTGGTCCGCACCCTCACCCTCCTCGGCGTCGGCAACAGTCTCACCGCCGGCTTCATCACCGGCCTGATCGTCGTCGTCGCCGTCCGCCACCTCGACCTGCCCAGCGACGACGGACGAATCGGCCTGCTCTACGCCGCCGCCGGCGCCGGTAGTCTCCTCGCCAGCCTTCTCCTCCCGCCCCTGCAACGGCATCTACCGGTGGGATGGATCACCCTCGGCGGACTCGCCGCCGGCCTGCTCTTCCTCGCCGGCTGGTCCGCGAGCCGCACCCTCACCCTCGGCGCGCTCACCCTGCTCGGCTGGCAGGCCACCAACACCCTCGTCAGCCTCAACGGCATCGTCATCCGCCAGACCGTCGCGCCTCTCGAACTCCAGGCCCGGGTCAACACCACCGCACGGATCATCGCCTGGGGCGGTCAACCCGCCGGCGCCCTGCTCGGCGGGCTGGTCACCGAGCACGCCGGACTCGGCCCCGCCCTCACCCTCGGCAGCAGCGGACTCGCCCTCTCCCTGCTCACGGGAGCATTCACCCGGCTGCGCCACCGCGACCATCTCGGCGCGCTCACGCCCGCCGCCCCGCGGCCAACCCGAGCACCGGCCTGAGTACACCGTCCGCACGCACGAACTGACCGGTCGAACCAGGTCGGCACCGTTTCCGATATATCGCTGTTCCACTCACGGGCCGGCTTCAACCCCGGCTACTCCCAGTGGACCAGCGCGCTCACACGGCGATCGGAAGGTTCTTGTAGCCGCGCACGGTGCTGGTGTGCAGGCGCACGGCGCCGGCCCGGTCGACGTCCCAGCGCGGGAAGCGGCGCAGGGTCTCCTCCAGCGCGATCCGCCCTTCGAGGCGGGCGAGGGCGGCGCCGAGGCAGTAGTGCGCGCCGAGGCCGAAGGACAGATGCGCCTCGATACGCCGGCGGACGTCGAGCACGTCGGGGTTCGGGAACGCGCGCTCGTCACGCCCGGCCGAGCCGGTGAGCAGCAGGACCTTGCTGCCCTCGGGGATGGTGACGCCGTGCAGGGTGACGTCGCGGGTGAGGCTGCGGCCCTGGCTCGGCGAGGGGGCCTCGTAGCGGAGCAGCTCCTCGACCGCGTTCGGGATCAGGCCCGGGTCGGCGACGAGCAGCTCCCGCTGGTCGGGGAAGTCGGCGAGGGCGAGGCCCGCCCAGCCGATCAGCCGCGCGACGGTCTCGGTACCGGCGGAGACGAGCAGCACGCCGAAGTTGGCCGCCTCCTGGTCGTCGAGCCGGCGGGTGGTGCCGTCGTCCTCGGTGAGCTCGGCCTGGACGAGGGCGCTGAACATGTCGTCGCGGGGGTGCGCGCGCCGTTCGGCGAGCTGGTCGACGAGGTAGGTGTGCAGCTCGAACATCGCGTTGAGGGCGGTGTCGTTGATCATGCCGACGCCGGGCTCGATGTGGAACATCGTGTTGATGACGTCGAGGATCCGCGGCTGGTCGGTCGGTGACACGCCGAGCAGCGCCGAGATCACCCGCGACGGCAGCTGGGCGCCGAAGTCCGCGACGTAGTCGAACCCGGCACTGCCCACATGCGGGTCGAGCAGGGTGCGGCACTCCTCGCGGATCTGCTCGTGCAGCGCCGAGATGCGCCGCGGGGTGAAGGCCCGGGAGAACAGCACCCGCAGCCGCGAGTGCTCCGGCGGGTCAATGAAGATCATCATCCGGGGCGCCTCACCGCCGGAGGAGAGCAGCTCCAGCGTCGTTCCCCGCGCCGAGCTGAACGTCCGCGGGTCACGCGACGCCGCGTCCACGTCGGCGTGCCGCGACAGCGCCCAGAAGTCGTACCGGTCGTTGCGGTACACCGGCGCCTCGTCGCGCATCCGCCGCCACACCGCGTGCGGCTCGGCGTCGATGTCCGTGTCGTAGGGGTCGTAGTAGACGTCGGTGGCGGTGGACATGGTCTCCCCCTGCGTCATGGTCTCCCCCTGCTCAGAAGCCGCGGAAGCGGGTGGGGCGGCGTTCGACGAAGCTGCGCACGCCCTCGTCGGCGTCCTCGGTGTAGGACAGTGCCTCCACGACCCAGGCCTCCTCCTGCGCCAGGGTGTGCCGGTCGACGTCCAGCGAACGGTTGAGCAGCCACTTGTTGGCGCTGTGTGCGCGGGTCGGCCCGGCGGCGAGCCGGGTGGCCAGGTCGTCGACGGTCGCGGCGAGTTCCTCGGCGGGCACGGTCCGCGCGATCAGGCCGATCTCGGCGGCGCGGGTGGCCGGGATGTCCTCGGCGAGCAGGACCAGCTCGCGGGCGCGGGCAAGGCCGACCAGCCGCGGCAGCAGCCAGGTCCCGAGGCCGTCGACGGCCAGCCCGCGGCGGGCGAAGATCTCGATGAACTTGGCGTTGTCGGCGGCGACGACCAGGTCGCAGGCGAACACCAGGTGCGCGCCGATGCCGGCCGCGGTGCCCTGCACGGCGGCGATCACCGGCTTCTCGCAGTCGAGGATCGCGTGCACCACGTTGATGCCGCCGGTGGTCATCGCCCGGCGGATGTCACCGACGAGCTTCTCGGGCACACCGTCGGGGCGCGGCCCGGCGGAGCGCTGCTGGCGCAGGTCCGCGCCGGTGCAGAAGAAACGTCCGGTGCTGCCGAGGACGACGACGCGCACGGACGGGTCCGCGTTGAAACGGGCGAACCAGGTGAGCAGGGCGTCGCGCTGCCCCATGGTGAGGGCGTTACCGGCGTCCGGCCGGTTGAGGGTGACCCGGGCGATGCCGTCGTCGGTCACCGTCAGGGTCAGCTCACCGTCCGCCGCCACCTCGGTCACGGCCGCGACGGCACCGTCGGTGGGCGTCGCGGCGTCGGTCGGGGTGGGGTCCGTCGGCGTGGGGATCGATGTCGTCACGGCACTCTCTGCAGGCTCTGGGCGACCGCCTCGGCGGCGGCGTCGGACGTCGTGTAGGAGGTTTCCAGCAGCAGGGCCCGCTTGAGGTGCAGGTGGAGGTCCACCTCCCAGGTGAACCCCATCCCGCCGTGCACCTGGATCGCGGTCCGGCAGTTGACCAGCGCCGCCTCGGCGGCCAGCACCCGCGCCGCGGCGACGGCACGGACGGCCGACCCGCCGCCGGGCCCGGGCTCGGTGATGTCGAGTGCGCCGGGTTCGTCGACGATCACGCCCGCGGCGTCGACGGCGGCCCGGGCGACCTCGCCGCGGGCGAAGCAGTCCGCGAGCATGTGCTTCACGGCCTGGAACGTCCCGATGGGCCGGCCGAACTGCTCGCGTTGCTGCGCGTACACGGTCGCCAGGTCGAGGACGCGCAGCGCGTGGCCCACGAGCAGTGCGGAGCTGAGCAGCGAGCCGAGCAGCGACCAGCGGGCGGCCTGCGCCGCGTCGCCGACCTCCTCACCCCGCGGGAGGCCCGTCACCAGCGACAGCGGCGTGGTCGGGTCCAGTGGCTGGGTCACCGGCGTCGCGCTCAGCGCCGCCGGGTCGAGCCGTTCGATGCCGTGCGCGTCGAGGACGTAGACGACGTCGGCGTCGCGCAGATGCTCGACGAGCAGCGGCGCGCCCGGTTCCGGACGCACCACGACCGCCGGGACGACCTCCCCGCCGCCGACCGCCCCGCTGTCACCGTCGAGGTCGGCGGCGAGCGCCGCCGCGACCAGCGGGCCCGGCACCAGGCAGGCGCCCAGCGTCTGGTAGGCGAGGACGGCGTTGACGAGCGGCAGCGCGAGCCCCCCGCGCTCCTCCGGCTGGTAGACGGCGAACGTGCCGAGCTCGGCGAGCGCGCTCCAGGCCGCGCGGTCGAACCCACCCGGCTCGGCCCAGCCGCGGGTCCGCTCCACCGGGAAGACCTCCTCGGCCAGCCGGCGGACGGTGTCCTGCAACGCGCGCTGGTCTTCATCCAGGTCGAAGTGCATGCTCAGCGCTCCTTGGGCAGGCCGAGGACGCGCTCGGCGAGGATGTTGCGCTGGATCTGCGACGTCCCGGCACCGATGCTGATCGCGAACGCGTGCAGCTGGGCGTGCACCAGCTGCCCGGTGGGCAGGCCGGGCAGGTCGTCCATACTCAGCGCGGCCCGGTCCAGCACCCGGATGATCAGTGCGCTCAGGTGGTGCAGCGTCTCCGAGTAGGACAGCTTGAACGCGGAGCCACCGGCCGGTGGGATGACCCCGACCATGCCCCGGGTGACGTTGCGCTTGGTGAGCGCCCACAGGGCGTCCAGCTCGGCGGCGACCCGGCCGATGTCACGGCGCAGCCCGGCGTCGTCCCAGGCGGTGCCGGCGCCCCGCGGCAGCACCCGGGCGAGTGCGGCGAGTTCGGCGACGTGGGTGCGCGCGGTGATCAGCTCCCGGACGAACGCGGTGCCGCGCTCGAAGCCGAAGGTGACCATCGCGACCCGCCAGCCGTCGTTCTCCGCGCCGACCCGGTTGGCCACCGGGATGCGGACCTCGTCCAGGTAGACCTCGGCGAACTCACTGTCGCCGTGGATGGTCCGCAGCGGGCGGACGTCGACACCCGGACTGTCCATCGGCATGATCAGCCAGGTGATCCCGCGGTGCTTCGGCGCGTCGGGGTCGGTGCGCACGAGCAGCTCGCAGTAGTCGGCGACCGGGCCGTAGGACGTCCAGATCTTCTGCCCGGTGACGACGTAGTGGTCACCGTCGCGGACGGCTCGGGTGCGCAGCCCGGCGAGGTCGCTGCCGGCACCCGGTTCGGAGAAGCCCTGGCACCACACCGCCTCCCCGGACAGGATCCGGGGCAGGTGGAAGGCGCGCTGCTCGTCGGTCGCCTCGGCGATGAGGGTGGGCCCGGCGTGCAGCTGGCCGACGAAGTGGACGCCGAGGTCGGGGGCACCGGCCGCGGCGGACTCCTCCAGGAAGATCAGATGCTCGGCCGGGCTGGCGCCCCGGCCGCCGTACTCGCGGGGCCAGTGGATACCCGCGTAGCCGGCATCGGCAAGCATTCGTTGCCAGGCGCTGTCATACCGCCGGCGGGCCTGCCAGTCCCGCTCGGGCGGGGGCCCGCCGAGCTGGGGAACAGCCTGCCGGACCCAGGCCCGGATCTCCTTGCGGAACTGGGCCTCGGACTCGGAGTCGAGGAGCAGCATCCGACCACCTCCATTGGATACATTATGCCAATTGGCGGCCAGACGTCCGGTCTCGCGGCGCCGGGCGCGGGAACCCGCCACGCCGACCGGCACGAGCGGCCCGCCGGGCGTCCGCGCTCGGCCCGCCGGGCATGGCGAGCGGCGGGCCGAGCGGCCGTCAGGAACCGGCGATCAGGTCCAGCGACTCCAGGTCGCGCAGCGCCGCGCAGATGCCCCGGGCCATCGACAGGAACATCCGGTCGGAGCGCTCCGAGCGCACTCCGGCGGCGAACATACAGCCCAGCACCGTGATCAGCGGGCCGTGCAGCATCCCGCTGCGGTAGTCGGTGAAGCACTGTTCGGCCGAGTAGCCCGTGACGCCGAGCTCGACGAGGCGCTCGTGATAGGCCGCCACCAGCCGGTGCTCGGCCGCGCGCCGCACGGCCGGCGGCAGCGCTGTGGACAGGAAGTACGCGAGATCGCGGGCCGGCAGCCCGATGGTGATCGTCTGCCAGTCCACGGTCAGCACGCCCGGGCCCTGCGCCGGGAACATCAGGTTGTCGAGCCGGTAGTCCCCGTGCAGCAGGGTGAACGGCGCGCGCCAGCCGCTCTCCCACTGGTAGGTGAGCGCGGCGGCCCGGTGCAGCGTGTCGACGTCACGCTGGTCGAGCACACCGGCGAACCGATCACCGAAGTCCTTCGTGGTCGCCACCAGCAGCTCGGCCATGAACGCGAGCTCCGCGTCCTGCGGGCGGGGCAGCCAGTCACTCTCGGCGGCGAGCAGCTCGCTGTTCCAGAACGACGCGTGCAGCCCGGCGAGCGCACGGACAGCGTCGGTGGCCCGCGCCTCGTCGCAGCCGTCCTCCTGGCTGCCCGGGCGCGCCGGGGCGGCGTCGGCCAGCACGAGGGTGAAGGCGCGGGAGTCCGGGCTGATCGCGGCCTGCCAGCAGCGCGGGATGTTGATGCGGGCGTCCCGGGCCAGCCGGGCGTAGAACCCGACCTCCTTGCGGTAGCCGCGGCGCACCACGTCCCGCCCGCCCGGGTCACCGGCTCCCATCTTGACCACGAGCGTGCGCGGGGCTGGTGCGCCGTCCGCCGTGGTGTCGCGCCCGGGGGCGTACTCCAGCCGGAAGCGATAGCTGGAACCGATCTGACCGGTGCCGATCGGCTCGTGGCTCACGGCGCGGACCTCGACGTCGCCGGCACCATTGGCACCGCGTAACGCCGCGGTCATCCACGCCGGAGTGATCTCGGCCGGATCATCCACGATCTGCTCCGCGGTGCCGACGCCCGGCACGTCCGCACCCGAACCCGGCTCACGGCGCGCGTCGGCGTCGACATCGGCATGGGTGCTGGCGGCAGAAGCGGAATCGGAACCGGATGCAGAGCCGGACAACGATTCAGGATGGGAAGGTTGCATAAAGTATCCCTCTATGTTCGGGTGGGGAGCCCGCTCGACCGGATGCACCCGCCCCTCGGGGGAACCGCATCGTCGGCACCGCAGAGTACTTCCAAGCCCGCCGGACGTAAACACTCTTGCCATAGAGCGTCAGGACTGTAAAGGGCCTCCGCCCGCTCAGCCCGCGGTTTCGGCCGGCTGGGCGGAGAGCCAGGCCGCCACCTGGGCCCGCGAGGTCAGCCCCAGCTTCTTCAGGATCTGCTGGACGTGCGTCTCCGCCGTCCGCGGGGAGATCACCAGGGTGGCGGCGATGTCCCTGTTGCTCAGGCCCTGCGCGACCAGCTGGGCGACCTGCCTCTCCCGCCGCGTCAACCGCACTCCGCCCAGCCACGCGCCGGCAGGCACAGCGACCGGCCCGGCGGTCGGCCTGGTGACCGGCCCGGCGGTCGGTCCGCTGGACGATCCGGTGACCGGTCCGGTATCCGTCGCGGCAGCGGAAGCCGTCGCCGAGCCGGTGGCACAGGAGGTGGCCCAGGCCTCCGCCGGTGCGAGCGCGGCTCCCCGTGCCCAGGCCGCGTCGAAGGCCCGCGGGCCCAGGCCTTCCCGGCACGCCGCCTCGCAGTCCTGGCGCAGGCGGAACAACCCGGGCAACGCCGCGGTGGACGTCCCCATCCGCTCCCAGAGATGGTCCGCCGCGCCGAGCAGAACCGCCGCGCCGGCGAACTCGTCCAGGCTCGCCCGGATCCAGGCAAGTGCCTCCAGGCACAGGGCGAGACCGAGATGGTCGGGCAGCCCGCTCTCCCCGAAGACGGCGGCGCGCGCGATCGCCAGCGCGCCCTTCGGGTCACCGGCCCGCCAGGTGGCCAGCGCGCGGGCCCATTCCGCGTAGGCGCGCAGCCGGCGGTCCCGGCGCAGCTGCGCCATGGCGACCCAGTCCTGGTAGTAGCGCTGCGCCGCCCACGGGGTGCTTCCCAGCGCGGCGGCGAGTGTGAGCACCGCGAGGGTCTCCTGCTGCCGGTTCAGGTCGCCGTCCCGGCGGAACTGGGCGAGGGCCCGTTCCAGGTTCGCGACGGCGTCGGGCTTGTCGGTGTACACCGCGTCGAGGCCGGTGAGCTGGGTGATGAGCGCTGCTTCGGCGCCCGCGCCGCCGGCCGCCACCAGTTCGCTGCCGTGCTCCAGCATCCGTTCGGCGTCACCCCGGTCACCCTGCAGGGTCGCGAGCCAGCCCGCGGTGTGCAGTGCGCGGACCCGGCCCGGCACATCGGCGCCGCCCCCGCTCCCGGCCTCGTCACGACCCGCGTCTCCAGCACCTCCGGCACCACCGGGACCACCCGAGCGGCCCGAGCCACCGCCGGCGCCCGAGCCGCCGTCGTCGAGCAGGCGGGCCAGCCAGTACCGCCCCTCGGTGAACCATCCGTCCGCGACCCAGTAGCGGTGCAGCGAGCGCGCGAGCGCCAGGTTCGCCGCCAGGTCGGGGGTGGCGGCGCAGAACTCCAGCGCCAGCTGCAGGTTCGCATGGTCGGCGCGCAGCCGGCTGACCCAGGACCGCTGCGCCGGGCCGGTCCACTCCGCCTCCGCGCGGGCGGCGAGGCCCGCGTACCAGTCGTGGTGGCGGCGGCGCAGCACCTGCCACTCGCCGCGCCACTCGATGTCGTGCTCCAGCCGCTCCTGGCCGTACTGGCGCAGCATCTCCAGCAGCCGCAGCCGCCCGCGCTCCGGACCCGGCTCGAACGTGAGGATCGACTTGTCGACCAGGGCGAAGACCAGGTCGAGGAACGGCTCGGCCAGCCCCTCACCGCAGACACCCTCCGCCGCGTCGAGCTCGAAGTCACCGGCGAACACCGACAGCCGGGCCCACAGCAGCCGCTCCTGCGGGGTGCACAGGTCGAAGCTCCACGCGACGCAGGCGCGCAGGGTCCGCTGCCGGTCGGCGACCGTCCGCCCGTCGTGGCGCAGCAGCGCGGTCGGCGTCGTGAGCCGCGCCAGGATCTCGGCCGGTGACAGGGCCCGGGTCTTGACCGCGGCGAGCTCGATGGCCAGCGGGATGCCCTCGAGCCGGCGGCAGATGTCACCGACCGCGGCCCGGTTGTGCCAGGTCAGCGCGAAGTCCGGGCGGACGGCACGGGCCCGTTCGACGAACAGTGTCGTCGCGTCGCAGGGCAGGTGCGGGTCGGCGCCAGCCCCGTCCCCGTTCCCGCCGCCGACCGGCAGGGGCGCCACCACGTACGTCGCCTCACCCTCGACCCGTAACGACTCCCGGCTCGTCGCGAGGATGCGCAGCCGCGGGCAGCGGGTCATCAGCAGGTCCACCAGCTCCGCGCAGGCCTCGACGACGTGCTCGCAGTTGTCCAGGACGAGCAGCGCATCCCTGCCCTCGAGGTACGCCCCGAGTGCCACGGACGACGGTTCGGCGCTCCCGCGCGGCTGGCAGCCGAACGCCGCGGCGACGGTGTGCGCCACCAGCCGCGGATCCCGCAGCCGCGCCAGCTCCACGACGCACACCCCGTCCGGGTAGGCGCGGCGTGTCTCGGCGGCCACCCGCATCGCCAGCCGGGTCTTGCCCACACCACCGACGCCGGTGACCGTGACCAGGCGAAACTCACCGAGCAGCTCACGCAGCTCCGTGCGTTCCGCACGCCGGCCGACGAAGCTCGTGCGTTCGGTGGACAGCCGCTCGCCCCGGAACCGAAGCTGCGCGGAGACGGCCATGGATCATCTTTGGCGGGCGTCTGCCACGACGTCAAGACGCACCGACCGGACGACGATCCCGGTAGCCATCCCCGTACTTCTACGGATGCCCGCCCCGTGACCGGCCCCCGATCCTGGTCACGCCCGCCCGCCGGTGCGGCACAGGCAACGGGCTGCCGGGCCGCCGACATGACGGACGGCCGAGCGGATGGAGGGAAAGAAGGCCATGCTCACGCCGTTCGACGACTATCCGATCCATCAGAGCGCGCTGCCGGTCGCGCACGCCGGCGGTGGGCATCCCGACCACTACGACCGGTTCTGGTTCAACGGCTATGACGAGGACGTCTACTTCGCGCTCGCGTTCGGGCTGTACCCGAACCGCGGCACGATCGACGGTGCGTTCAGCGTCGTCCATCAGGATGTGCAGCGCTCGGTCTTCGCCTCGGGACGCATCCCGCTGGACCGCACCCGCACCAGCATCGGCCCGGTCACGGTCGAGATCGTGGAACCGCTGCGGGTGAACCGGATCATCGTCGACGCACCGGAGCACGGCCTCGCCGCCGAGCTCACCGCCACCGCCCGTACCCCCGCGCACGAGGAGCCCCGGGCCACCCAGTACGACGGCCCGACGCTGCTCACCGACTCCACCCGGGCCACCCAGATGGTCACCTGGAGCGGGTGGGTGGAGTCCGGCGGCGAGCGCATCGAGATCACCCCGGGCACCTACGGCACCAAGGACCGTTCGTGGGGGATCCGCGGTGTGGGCGAACGGACCCCCGCGGCGCCCCGCACCGCGCTGCCGCAGGTGTTCTTCCTGTGGGCCCCGCTGAACTTCGCCGACCGCGCCCTGCACTACGTCGTCATGGAGGACGAGACGGGCCGGCCGTGGCTGGAGCGGACCGCCGTCCTGCCCGTTCTCGGCGACGGCGATCCGGTGTTCGGGCCCGACACCGGCATCAGCTGGCTGCACGGGGTACGCCACCAGGTGCGCTGGGCACCCGGCCTGCGCCGCTCCGACAGCGCCACGCTCCTGCTCGGCCCGGACGAGACGGTGGAGCTCGAACCGATACGCACCTTCCGCATGAAGGGCGTCGGCTACCTGCACCCGCACTGGAAGCACGGCCGCTGGCACGACGAACTCGCCGTCGGCGGCGAGGTCCACAAGGTCGCCGAGCTCGACACACTCGCACCCGAATGCGTGCACGTCCAGCAGGTGGTGCGCGCGACCTGGGGCGAGCGGGTCGGCCTCGGCGTCCTCGAACAGCTCGTCATCGGCCCCTACGCGCCGGGCGGCTTCCAGAGCATGCTCGACGGCGCCCCGGGCTGAGCCGACCGGCGAGCAGCGGCACACTTCAGTAGCTTCGAGGGATTCTGACAATGCCTGTAGAACCGGCCAGGGTGCATGGATGGGGTGACGGCAGGCCCTGCCGGCCATGGTGCTAAAGGCGGGCCAGCAGTTCGGCCTTCTTCGCGGTGAATTCATCGTCCGAGAGAACGCCGCGGCGGTGCAGGTCGCTCACTTTCTCGATTGCCGCCAGAATCGCGTCCGAGTCGGTGCCACCGACGGGTGCCGGGGCGGGCTCGGACGGGTTCACGGCCGGGGCTGGCGGCTGCGGCGCCGGGCTCACAAGCGGCAGGCTTTCCACGGGGAACGTGCCGTGCTGGCTGGAGAAGGTCAGTGTCCCGAGCCGGCCCCCCTGTTGCTGCTGGACGCCGGCGATGCGGTGGTCGAGGGTGTCGTAGACGCGGACGTCGCCGTCGCCGCCGCGCACTGCCAGCCGCCGCCCGGCCGGGAAGACGGCGTATCGGGATTCGTTCTGGCTGCCGGTCGAGCTGGGCTGGCCCAGGTCACCGGGCCACCAGTTGTTCAGGTTCGCCGGGTGGGTCGCGCCAGGCTGCCCGCCCGCGGCCGGCGGCGAGGCGGGCGCATACAACTGCGTCGAGGCCAGCAGGCTGGAAAGCTCCGCGGCGAGGCCGCTGACCGTCGCCTGCAGGCCGTGGTTGAACATGTCGCCGACCATCGTCATGCCACCGGCCATCCACTGCCCGCCGCCGCCCAGCTCCGGATGGGAGAACTGCGCCTGGGTGCCACCACCGAGGCGCACCGCGTCCAACAGCGTGCGCACCGCGTCGGTGCTCACGCCGTACCGGCGGGCGAGATCCGCGATGGCCTGCTCACCCTGGCCGTTCAACCTGCCCATGGTGGATCTCCTCGTCCCGGCGCCACGCCGTCTCGACGAAAACCGTGCCCGGTGTCAGCGGCGTGTGGCGCTGCCACGACACGAGTCTGCCAGCCTCGACGCGACCGCCCTGGCGGTACCGAGCGGCCGAGGGGCGCGGCCAGGCGCGCCGGCTCTCTCCCCACGACCCGAGGACGGCGGCCGGGGACAGCGCGAATGATGAAGGTGCCACGGGCATCTCGTAGGCGGAGATGCCGCGGCTGGCGACCGGATCCGCTCGTCCGAAGGGAAGGGACCGCCATGTCCGAGCCCCACGTCTCACCCGAACCGCCGGCCTCGTCCGGCCCCGACCCGAAGCCGAACCCAGGCCCCGACTCCGGCACCGATACCGACACCTCGTCGGCGTCCGAACCGCGGGCTGTGGTCAGGGCGTTCCTGACGGCGTTGGAGCGGCTCGACGCCGATGCGGCGCTGGCGCTCGTCTCGGATGACGTCGTCTACCAGAACGTCCCGCTGCCGCCGGCCCGCGGGCGGGTGGCGGTGGAGAAGCAGCTGCGCTGGATGCTGCGCCATGGCACCGGGTTCGAGGCGCGCATCCACCATCTGGCCGCGGACGGCCCGGTCGTGCTCACCGAACGGACGGATGTCCTGCGTGCCGGCTCGTGGGAGGCGGAGTTCTGGGTCTGCGGCACGTTCGAGGTACGAGACGGCCGGGTGGTGCTGTGGCGGGACTACTTCGACTGGGCGACGTTCCTCGCCGCCAGCGCCCGTGGTGCGGGGAGGGCGCTGTTCTTCCAGGCCGCCGCGGCTGTCGCAGCCCGGCGCCGAAACTCGCCCTGACCGCTTTCTCCCCCGCGGCCGGCACGCAGCCGCCACGGAGCCTCCCTCGGAAGCCGGCCGCCCGCCGACAGCCAAGCCGTTGCACCAGGACATACTTCTAGATAATTTCTGGACTCAGGGCGCATCGGGTGCGGTCCAGCCGATGGACCGTGAATCCCCCGGGGCCGACCGAGTGCCTCCCTCCTGTGTTCGAGACCGCGGCACCGGCCGCACGGCGGCCCCGCCGCCGGCAGCGAGAAGGACCTGATCATGAACCTTGACGAGGCCGGCGGCGTCTTCACCGACCCCACCGCCTACGCGGACGAGCAGCGCTTCCACGCCGCCACCGCCGTGCTGCGCCGCGAGTCTCCGGTCCACCGGGTCGAGACCGACGGCTTCGCCCCGTTCTGGGCGATCACCCGGTACGACGACGTCATGGAGATCTCCCGCGACTCCGAGCTGTGGCACAACGCCCCCCGCACCGCCGTCCAGCAGGACCCGGACGCCCCCGCACCACCCATCCGAGCCCTCGTCCAGATGGACGCCCCCGACCACCCGATCTACCGCCACATCAGCGCCGACTGGTTCAAACCCGCCGGTGTACGGCGCCTGTCCGACCGCATCACCCAGCTCGCGAAACGCTACGTCGACCACATGGCCGACCTCGGCGGCGAATGCGACTTCGTCCAGGACGTCGCCGCGCACTACCCGCTCTACGTCATCCTCTCCCTGCTCGGCCTGCCGGAGGAGGACTTCCCCCGGATGCTGAAGCTCACCCAGGAGCTGTTCGGCGCCGAGGACCAGGACATGGCACGCGCCGCCGACGGCGACGCCGCCGCGATGGAAGCCCTCCTCGACTTCTTCCAGTACTTCCAGGGCGTCATCGCCGACCGCCGCGCCAACCCCACCGACGACCTCGGCTCCGTCATCGCCAACGCCACCGTCCACGGCGACACCATCGGCGAACTCGAGGTCGTCGGCTACTACGTCCTCATCGCCACCGCCGGCCACGACACCACCAGCGCAGCGATCTCCGGCGGCCTGCACGCCCTGCTCGACAACCCCGACCAGTGGCAGCGCCTCACCGCCGACCCGGCAGCCCTCGTGCCGACCGCGGTCGACGAGATGATCCGCTGGACGTCCCCCGTCAAGCACTTCATGCGCACCGCCACCCGCGACACCACCATCCGCGGCGTCCCGATCCCCGCCGGCGACGCCGTCCTGCTGTCCTACCCCTCGGCCAACCGCGACGAGGACGTCTTCACCGACCCGCAGACCTTCGACGTCGGCCGCACCCCCAACAAGCACGTCGGCTTCGGCTTCGGCGCCCACTACTGCCTCGGCACCCACCTCGCCCGCCTCGAAGCCCGCGCCCTCTACACCGAACTCGTCCCCCGCCTGCGCGAGGTCGAGCTCGCCGGC